>CAZKKF010000001.1:0-34715 GCA_964553285.1 uncultured Candidatus Saccharibacteria bacterium
CCGATCATTGGCTCCAGTTTTGTATAAAAAGATACGGTTGCCACCTTAGCTCAGTTGGTAGAGCATCTCACTCGTAACGAGAAGGTCCGCAGTTCGATCCTGCGAGGTGGCTCAAGATAGGGGTTCTTTGGGCCCGGGCGCGGCATGGTATTATCTAGGCATGGCAATAGCTTTTGTTAACGGCGAGTTTGTTGATACGGCAAGTCCTTCCATTAAGCCTATGGATATAGGACTTCTCCGGGGCTATGGAGTATATGAGGGCATTACTTCTTACGGCGGCAAGATTTTCAGGCTCAAAGACCATTACGACAGACTGCTTCAGTCTGCGGGCTTTCTCAAGATTGCCATACCTTTTTCTTTGGAAGAAGTTGAAAATATTTTACTTGAGCTGATAAAGCGCAACGGCTTTCCGCGCACGGACTTTCGCCTGGTACTTACGGGGGGAGAGACTGTACACGGAATAGACTTTATAAAAAGCCAGAACACTTTTGTGGTTATTGCCGAAGAGCACAATGGTTTGCCGGAATCCGCTTATGAGGAAGGAGTCTCTGTTTTGCCGAGCGAATTTCAGAGAGAGTTTGCAAAGTACAAGACCTTAAACTACATACATGCGGTAAGGCTTCAGGATAAGTGCCGCGAAGCGGGCGCAACCGAGATTCTCTATCACCATAATAAGTTGGCGCTCGAAGCCTCGACGAGCAATGTATTTGCCGTGGTCAGGGGTTCTCTGATAACTCCAAAAGAAAATATTCTTTATGGCATTACCAGAAAAGTAGTGCTGGAACTTGCCGAAAAGGCAGGCATGAGAGTTGAGGAAAGAGATCTTCCGATGGAGGAGCTTCTCTCCGCCGATGAAGTATTTATCACCTCTTCTTTCAAGGAGGTGGTGCCGGTGGTAAAGGTGGGCGAGGGCCGCACTATTGCCGGAGGGCGTCCGGGAGAGAAGACGCAGGAAATTGCCCGTTTGTTTAGAGAGTATGCTCTTGGCTAAATAAAAAAGCAGATGAGCAATGCCGAAGAAATAAAAAAAAAGATTGAGCAAATTGAGGCCGACATGGGTTCCGCTGATTTTTGGGTGGACAAAGATCGCGCACAGGGCAAGGTGCGGGAACTTGAAGACCTGAAAGCGGAGCTTCTCGGAGAAGGGAGGTACGACAGGGGCGATGCCGTCATGACTATTTTTGCCGGTGCGGGCGGCGATGATGCCGAAGACTTTGCCCGCATGCTTCTTGAGATGTACATGAAGTATTTTGATAAGAGAGGCTGGAGATATTCTTTTTTGCATGAAAACCAAAATGACCACGGCGGATACAGGAATATAACGATGGAAATAAATCACCCTTCGACAGGCTCAGGGTCAGGACCATATGGGGTCCTGCGAAACGAATCGGGCGTACATCGCCTGGTGCGGGTTTCCCCATTCAATGCCAAACAGCAAAGGCATACTTCTTTTGCTATGGTGGAAGTCATACCGAAGTTTGATAAGGCAACTGCCTTCGTTCTTCCGGAGGATGAGGTGGAAGTGGAGTTTGCCCGCGCCGGCGGTCCCGGGGGGCAGAATGTAAACAAACGGGAGACTGCTGTGCGGGCGGTGCACAAGCCAACGGGGCTTTCCGCTCATGTGGCAACCGAGCGCTCGCAAGCCCAAAACAAAGAGAGAGCTTTGGCTATACTTTCTGCCAAGCTATACAAGAGGACGGAGGAAGAGCGCCTGGCCAAGGAGCGCGGTCTTTATGTATCTAAAACCACTGAAATAACCTGGGGCAATCAGATACGCTCCTATGTGCTTCACCCGTATCAAATGGTCAAAGACCATCGCACCGATGCGGAGACCAGAGATATCAAATCCGTTCTTGAAGGGGATATAGAGCTGTTTCTTGAGGCGGAAAAAAGCCTGTAAACATCTTGCGTTATTTCGCGTACCTTCAAAGCTTTGGTCTATGGCCTGCGGGTATGATAAAATATCCCCTGTTGTATTTGATTCAGCCAAATGATTTATTTTGACAAAGTATCAAAAGTTTATCCGGACAGCTCTGCGGCCTTGCAGGACGTGTCTTTTGCGGTAGAGCCGAGCGAGTTTGTGTCTGTTGTGGGCCACTCCGGCGCCGGAAAAACCACTCTTATAAAAATGCTTCTTGCCGAGGACAAGCCCACTGACGGCAAGGTGTTCTTCGGATCGCTTGATGTGCATGATCTCAAGAAGCACGAGATAAACGAATACAGGAGAAAGATCGGGGTGGTCTTTCAGGACTTCCGCCTGCTCCCGTACAAGAATGTTTATGAAAACATCGCCTTTAGCATGGAGGCGGCAGGTCGCTCCGATGAAGAGATAGAGTCTGATGTGCCTCATGTGCTTGATCTGGTGGGTCTTGGCAAGAAGATATGGAGCTTCCCCGGAGAGCTTTCCGGAGGAGAGAAGCAGAGAGTTGCCATTGCAAGGGCCATCGTAAACCAGCCGGACATCATTATTGCGGACGAGCCTACAGGCAACCTTGACCCGATAAACACTTATGAAATAGTGCAGATCTTGAAAAAGATAAACGACCTCGGCACTACCATAATACTTACCACTCACAACAAGGGAGTGATAGATTCCCTGGGCAAAAGGGTTATTACCATGGAGGAAGGGCAGATAGTAAGAGACGACAAGTCCGGACGATACATTATATAAACAAATCACCATGACCTGGATAAACTTTCGCAGAATACTAAAAACAGGATTTTTCAACTTCTGGAGGAACGGATTTGTTTCTCTTTCTTCCGTGGTGGTGATGGTTGCTACTCTTTCCGTAATCGGCGGACTTATATTTGTCTCGGCCATCCTTGATGCCTCCTTGACCGAGATACGCAGCAAGGTGGACATAAATGTTTACTTTGTTACTACCGCTCCGGAGTCGTCCATAGAGGATCTCAAGGCAACTCTTGAAACCTTGCCGGAAGTTGAGTCGGTGGGGTATGTCTCAAGAGAAGAGGCGTTGGAAAACTTCCGCGCCCGCCACGAGAACGACCAGATTACTTTGCAGGCTCTTGAAGAGCTGGGGGACAACCCTCTGGGTGCATCCTTAAACATCAAAGCCAAGGAGCCGTCCCAGTACGAGGGCATCGCCCGCTTCCTGGAAGAACAGGGCAACGCTTCCACAGACCGCTCGGCGGTAATAGACAGGATCAACTATTTCCAAAACAAAATAGCCATAGACCGCCTGACAGAAATAATAGACTCCGCAGACCGCCTGGGAGCGGCTATCACCATAGCTCTCGCTCTTGTGTCTGTGCTTATTACCTTCAATACCATACGGCTGGCCATCTTCATGTCGCGCGAGGAGATAGCCGTGATGCGCCTTGTAGGGGCCACCGCGCGCTACATAAGAGGGCCGTTTGTGGTTGCCGGAGTGCTTTACGGCGTAGTGGCGGCGCTCCTTACCCTGGCCGTATTCTTTCCCCTCACTTATTGGCTGGGTAGCGCCACGGAAAACTTCTTCATAGGCCTAAACGTATTCAATTACTACTTGTCCAATCTTGGGCAAATCACGCTCATTCTCCTTGGATCGGGCGCTATAATAGGGGCTATGTCAAGCTATCTTGCCGTCCGAAAATACCTTAAACTCTAAGGCGTGGCAAAAGCTAGAAAATACATCTTTGTTGTCGGCGGAGTGATGTCGGGAGTCGGCAAAGGTGTAGCGTCCTCCTCCATTGCTGCCATTTTGAAGGCCCGCGGCCTTCAGGTGACAGCCATAAAGATAGATCCGTATATAAACGTTGATGCGGGCACCATGAACCCCACCGAGCACGGTGAGGTTTTTGTGCTTGATGACGGCGATGAGACCGATCAGGATATGGGCAACTATGAGCGTTTTCTTGACCAGACTCTCTCCAGGGACAACTACATGACTACGGGGCGGGTGTATCTGGAAGTCATCAAACGAGAGCGCAATTTAGAATACAAGGGCAAGAATGTAGAAGTGGTGCCCGATGTGCCCCTTGAAATAATCAGAAGGATAAAAAGTGCCGCCAAGAAAGCCGATGCCGATGTAGCGGTCATAGAGATAGGCGGCACGGTGGGCGAGTACCAGAATATAATTTTTGTGGAGGCGGCCCGCATGATGCGCATAGAGGCGCCAAATGACGTGTGCATGGTCATGGTGTCTTATCTTCCTGTACCGGCACAGATAGGGGAGATGAAGACCAAGCCCACCCAGACCGCCACCCGCATGCTAAACAGCGTGGGCGTGCACACCGACATCATCATCGCCAGAAGCTCGGCTCCTCTTGATCAAAAACGCAAGGAGAAGCTTGCTGTCTTTTGTAATGTGCCGGCAAGGCAGATAATTTCCGCTCCCGACGTGAGCTCCATTTACGATGTGCCTATCAATTTTGAAAAAGACGGCCTCGGGGACACTTTGGTCTCGCTTCTCAATATAAAGAGCAAAAATAAAACCGACCTCAAAGCATGGGGCGAGTTTGTCCGCCGCTCAAAGAACGGTTCAAAAGCTGTCAAAATAGCTGTTGTCGGCAAGTATTTTGATTCCGGCGACTTTGTGCTGGCCGATGTTTATATATCGGTGCTCGAAGCCATAAAGGCCGCATCCTACGGGCACAAGGTGAAGCCGGAGATCTCTTACATCAATTCCAAAGATTTTGAAACAGGCAAGCAAAAAGTTTCAATGCTTGAGCAATTTGATGCAGTGCTAGTACCCGGCGGATTCGGGGAAAGCGGCGTGGAGGGGATAATCAAAGCTATAAAATATGTGAGGGAAAACAACATACCCTACTTTGGCATCTGCTACGGCATGCAGCTTGCGGTGATAGAGTATGCTCGAAATATCTTGAAGCTCAAAGGTGCACATACCGCAGAGATCGACCGAAAGACAAAGTACCCTGTGATAGACGTAATACCGGAGCAGAAGGAGCTCATAAAGTCCGGCAAATACGGCGGCACCATGCGCCTGGGGGCTTACAAGGCGCTTATCAAGGACAAGACGATCGCCCGCAAGGCTTATGGCGCAAGCGTTATACATGAGCGCCACAGGCACAGATACGAGGTCAATCCCGATTATGTTGAAAAGCTTGAGAAGGGCGGCGTGGTGTTTTCCGGCATATCGCCCGATGCGCGCCTCATGGAGATAATGGAATTGCCAAAAGAAAAGCACCCCTTTTTCATAGGAGTGCAATTCCATCCGGAGTTTAAATCCCGCCCCCTAAACCCTCATCCTATATTCAGCGCCTTCATAAAAGCGGCTTTGGACAGGGGAGCAAAGAGAAAGAAGTAATATCTCCGGGTTGCTGTTGATTCCAGGCTATTGGGCGGCGGCAAACATCATGGTGTTTGTGCCGGCTGAGATCATCAGGGTGTTTCCGGCTGCAACAAACGTGGCTCCGCTATCAAGCATTGTGCCAAAAGCGGTTTCCATGTTCATAAGGCCCGAAGGACTGGCACAATACATCAGGGTAGAGATGAGGGGCGATGCCTTGATGGTAACGCCTGACACGATGTAGCTGCCGGACATGTTGTTACAGAACTTTGCCGATATCGTGCCCTGGCCAAAGGACAGGGTGTAGTTCTCGTTTTGAGGTACGCTCACGCCGTTGAAAGACACCAGGCGGTAATTCTTTCCATCAAGGGTTGCCGGTGCTACTGGAGCCGAGGGGGTGGTAGGCGCCGAAGTCCTTGCCGCCGTGAGTACCAGCTCAACGTTTTGCACAGGCACTCCTTCCTCGAGGAAAGAAACGTGATCCGATGTAATCCACCTCAAATCTTCGCCCATAAATATTCTGGCAAAGACCGAGTAGGTCATGCTGGGGTTTATTTTCTCCGGTGCATATTCAATGGTGAAAGGGATAGGCACATTCTCTCCTTCGGTAATAATGACTGTTGAAGCGATAGTTTCTGCCGGAGCATCTGCCCTGGAGACATCTCTTATTTCAACCTCTATGCGGCTTCCTCCCGGAAGTGCAATGCGCTCTCTGTAAGAGACTGTTCCTGTAAGCACGGCTGTTTCCGCTTTGCCGCCGAATCCGCCAAAGGCAAGTATTCCGGCGATGATTACAACCACTGTGATTGCAATCGCAAGTTTATTTTTCTTCATTTGTTTTTAATGATTCCGATAAAGACCAAAACACACAATGTTTATTATACTACGCAAAAAAGCGAAGAGGCGGACACTGTCCGCCTCTTAGAGCTTAGGGATATCTGATTCTTTGATCTCCCAGAAAGTACAGCATTCACACTCGTCTGCATCTTCAATACAGTCTGTACAACCAAAGTCATACTCCCATGCGAAGAACTTACCAGAAGGTGTTCTTACCACGTGTGGGCCTGAATGGCTGCGGTGGAGTATGCACTCTACCGGAGGGCCATAGTGGTTATCAAATTCCCACGATATATCTATCGCCCTCGTCATGATGATTCCACACTGCATTTTGAGCCTCCGTGGCTTAAGTTTCTATCTGGCAGAATAGCCTTTTGAAAAAATAAAGCAAATACAAAAAGCACTCTTATTGTATTGTTTCTGGCGGCTTTGCTGAGTACGTGTCTCTAGCGCTTATTCAGACTAGCGTACCAGTTAAAAGCTGATTACAGCAAAAAACCAGGCCAGGATGAGGACAAGAAAGATCATACCGCCGGAGATCTTTTTCTTGTAGAGAATGAGGTTGTTTTCCCGTTCAAGACAGGTAACTACTATCACCAGCGAAGAGAAAGCGGCGATTGCGATTGACGCAAGGGATTTGTGCAAGACTTCTCCTGAAAGCACTTCCCAAATAGCCATGATTCCTGCAAGAGCAAGAAGTACGATAGATGCTATAAGGATATATAGGGTAAACATTCGCACGCCTTTGAATATTGCACTTGATTCAGATGCGATCACTGGAGCTTGGGAGCCTTCCGGCAGACCTGTGGCTGATGCAGGCGCGGCACGATGGTCAATGAAATGATCGGCAACAAGTATGATGACCGCCACCAAAGCAAGGAGTCCTATCGACTGGAATGACTTATATATGACGTCATTTGAGAAGAAATCCCATACGCCGAGTATCGAAACCACGCCCAAAATCACTACCGCAAGGATAAACAAATACGCTGCAATATCCGCAATCTTTTTCATAATCAAAGAATAAATCAAACTAATAATTAACGAGAATATTATAACATGCTTTCAAAAATGAGGGATTTGGCATACTTTTGCCCCGGAAGCGTTGTGTCGCAATGGCGGTTCTGATACGATAAAATGCGATGAAAACATTACATATATTCCTTGTTCTGGGGTTTATCGTTCTTTACTCACTGTTTGTTTTTCTGGTGGATATCAACATTGAGCTCGATATTGCTTCGGAACTCATGGTGGCGAGCGCTTTCTTCTTTGCTCTCTTTTCGGGCTTCTTCATAGCGAGGCAGAATGATCGCTACAACGAGGTTGTTTCCGTAATCGCGGAGCGGGACGGGTTATTCTCTTATATATACAGAATTACGGGGCTTGTGCCGAGGATGCAGTCGGAGGTCAAGAAAATCATCAGGCAGTATTACGACAAAATACTGGAGAAAGACGACTGGTCTTACAACGAGTTCAATCCTTCGACCACTCTTTCGGATTTGACGGGGGTTATAGGCAGTGTTACCGATGAGGAAAGCGCAAAGATAGCAAACAATTCCTTTTATGATGGTATCTGGGACACTATCTTACAGCTTCAGGGATTGAGAAAAAAAGTCATAGCCTTGCGCCACGAACGCCTGCTTTTCTCCCAGTGGGTTTTGATCTATGTGTTTGCCGCTCTGGTGCTGGTCTCTTTCCACTTCATGCAAACGGAGTATCTCTTTGTGGATATACTGAAAATCATTTTCGGGACGGCGGTGTTTTTCGTCATCATTCTTATCAAACAGCTCAATGACCTTTCTCTTTTCGGCAAAGATTTCAGCAAATCAATCGCTAAAGACGTATTAAGAATTATTGACGAAGTTGATAGGGAAGATAAATAGGAAGAAAGAGAGAGGCTCCCAAGCTAAACTTCAACAATAGGGAGACCTTTTACATTTATTGAACCTTTGTACAAAATATGGATCACTTTGTGGAACACGAGCGGCCTTCCGCCATTGCTATATATTTTCTTGTAATAATCTTTGGTCTCCTGCGGCAAGAAAGAACATTTTTCTATCTCGTCAGGGTTGAATGGAGCAAAATTATCCTCTCTCATCCTGTCTGCTTTTGAAGTATCATGAAGATAGACGGTGGTCTTTTTTGGATCCAGCAAGTGGGGGTCTATCTTAAAGTAAGACATCTTAAGGCCTCTCTCCATTCCAGCTTCCATAAGGGCATCTTTTACGACTTGTGGAGGAACGGCGGATAGGTGAATAACATCATTCCATAGACAGCTAAGCGTTGGGATAAATTGGTCCATTACCTCTTCTCTCCCTTCATATTTTTTAACATAATCCGCATAAGTTCCTGGGTCGTTCTCTTTCAGGAGGTTCAGGGGATAGAGAGTATCTCCTTGCATATTCTTCGGCACCAAGTGGTATAGGTAGTTCATTATCGAGATTCGCCTTCAAAGTCTGGCTCCACAATGCCCCATTGCATACTGGAAGGGTTGAGCTTGAGCCATGCGCTCTTGCCAAATGATGGCCGTGCGGTCATGGGCTCGCTCGGACCCCGATCTGCATAGTTCACAACGATAACATTCCTGTGGCGCGGATTTGGACTTATGTTAATCGTTTGCGGAGCGATACGATCACCGAGGAGGTAGCCGTCGGAGCCGATGTATCCGCGGTCGGTATTTAGTGCGGCAACGGCGTAGAAGAAGGTGCCAGACCCACCTCGCTCTTGAGTGATGATGAACACGACATCTTCTGCACCATCGCCGTCAAGGTCGGTTTTTAGCTCATTGCCAAAATAGCGGACATTGCCTCCAATCTTTACCCGCTCGCCCTCAATCATATATTCGGCATCCCGATGATTGTCTGCGACAACGGCCTGCTTTTCGTTGTAAATATAGGAGTTGAGGACAAAAAACCCTCCCACGACCACGATCAGCACTACCGCAGTTCTCACAAGTATTTTACGCATACGCAAAGAATACCATGTTTTTAAGGGCTGGTTTGGGCGGAATAATCTGGTATGAGTCTGAACTTATCTCAAACTGGCTGCCGGTCAGGGACTCGAACCCCAATTACCTGATTCAGAGTCAGGCGTCCTACCATTAGACGAACCGGCAATTTATAGCCCTTTTCGGGTACTTTGGGCCAACACAAGATACCTCAAAAAATGGTCGTATTCAAGCTCAAACCTCGCGGCTGTATTTTGCATTTGGGCCTAAGTAAACTCCCGTGTTGGCCGGGGAGGGGAAATATCTTTTTATATCAATGAAAAATAAGCGGTTTTAACGCTTTTATACTTTTGGTAGCTTAATCTTTTTATCCAAATACCCCGATTCGTTTTGATGGGTCTATATGACGCCCAAATAAAGCCCTGGGAGAGCGCGGGTGGCTTTTCTCATGCCCGATATATGAATGCAAAACCAACACAAAGGTTTACTTAACCCGAACTTTGACACCAAATGGCTTTGTTGCTAGCTTTCCCGTGATGAGACATTGCCCCGAATGCGGCGGCTCAACACAGCGATGGGGCCATACTTCAATCGGCAAACAGCGATTCTTCTGTCCGCTTTGCGCCAAAACATCTATTCGTCGCAGGAAGGATGTGGTGGACAGGAACACCGCCCGCGAGCTTGCTCTCTGGCTTACAGGCAAGGCCACTCTCTCCGACTTAGCTGTTGCAAAACACAAAACCAGACAGGCCTTGTGGAAAGAGTTTCGTCCGCTTTTTTCCAACAGGGAAGTAGAACCTGTTTTCAGGGAAGAAGTGAAGACAAATGTTTTGATCCTGGATGGCACTTATGTGCACGGACACACTCTTTGTGCTCTCGTTGCCATAGATGAGGATAGAAAAATAAGATGGCGCTTCGCGCCATATGAGTCATATAAAAACTGGTTTCGCTTTCTCTACGACTTTGCCAAGCCGGAGATCGTTGTCATGGATGGGCAGAAAGGTCTCTTTGCCGCCGCCAAGATGCTATGGCCCACCGTGCCAATACAGCGTTGCCAATTTCACGTCATTGCTTTTGCTGT
Source organism: uncultured Candidatus Saccharibacteria bacterium (assembly GCA_964553285.1). GTDB lineage: Bacteria > Patescibacteriota > Minisyncoccia > Phycocordibacterales > Zambryskibacteraceae > CAZKKF01. Next base: position 10,115 of record CAZKKF010000001.1, read on the forward strand.
GCAGTACATCGGGCGAAGGCCGCGAGACGATGCGGGCAAGGAACTGCTTCAGGTACTCTACACTCTAAAAGATGCCAAGACTCTCAATGAGCGAGATGTTTGGATAGCGAGTTACAGAGCTTGGGAGCACAAATATGAAAAACTCCTTTCGCAGAAAAACCATTCCGGCCGCTTTGTTTATCCCAGGCACAGAAGTGCAAGGCTTATCATCCGCCGTGCTTTGCCGCACCTCTTTACCTTCTTGGATCATAAGGGTGCGCCGAATACTACCAACCTTGTTGAGGGCTGGGTAAACGGAGCGGTAGCCGAAGCCTTACGTCTACACCGAGGCTTAAGAGTGCACGAAAAGAAATTTTTGGTGTCTGCCATGCTAAACAAGCTCAACCAAAAACCCTCGGACAAAGTGGTATAATTGAGGCCAAGCATGACAGCCTTTGGTAAAACAGTAATCTTTGGCACAGCCGTCCTTTTGGCTGCAGGTATCGGTCTTTACTTCTATTTTCGCGCTCCTGCCGAAGTGCCGGAAGTTGTAGAGGAGGAAATAATAGAAACAGAAGAGGCGAAGAGCGATGTGTGGGCCGGATTTGAATACATAAGACCAGTTGATTGGCCGCCTGTGGCACAGGTGGTGATTGGGCCTTTTGAGTGCCTGACTGCGGGAGAGGAAACAGCTCGTGCAGGCAGGACGGAGCCTAGAGTGATAGACGGCCGCGAATGGTGCGTGACGAAGGTGTCGGAAGGTGCGGCGGGAAGCGTCTATACTCAATATGCCTATGCTACGGAGAGGGAAGACGGGCGGGTCATAATTTTTACCTGGACATCTCGCGCTCCTCAATGTGCCAATTATGATGAGCTGGAAAGTGTTATTTGCGAGGAGGAAAAAGAGTCATTCAATGCTGACAGCATATTTTCTGAGTGGTTACAGAGTGAGGGAGTTCCCGATTAGCCGGTTTGCAAACCGTTCTGCGATTAGAACGCAAAATCACCTGCTTCGTGGCAAAGGGGCTTGCTCTAATCAAACACTAAACATGTTACGGCAAAGGGCCTGGTTTTAAGGGATATTTTTGGATAACACCCCAAGGATTTGAGGCAGTTTGAGAGTGGGACGGGATGGATTTTGGCGATAATTATGGTATAATAAGACTGTGAAAAACGTTGACGAAATCAGTAAGGAACGGGCACTTAAGCTTTTTGGTAGTCCCGAAGTTGAGGGTTTTGAAGTCGGCACCATGAAGGGCTTGCAACAAATTCATGCCTACCTTTTCGGCGGCCTGTATGATTTTGCCGGTCGGATTCGCGAGAAAAACATAAGTAAGGATAATTTTAAGTTTGCCAACAGCTTATTCTTGAAAGATATTCTGGCAAAGATAGACATGATGCCCGAAGAGATCTATGAACAGGTCATCGATAAATATGCCGAAATGAATATCGCTCATCCGTTTATGGAAGGCAATGGCCGCAGTATGCGGATTTGGCTTGATCTGATCTTGAAAAAACGGCTGAAAAAATGCGTTGACTGGGCGAAGATAGAAAAAAGTGATTATCTCAGCGCCATGATACGTAGCCACGTCAATGATCTGGAAATTCGCGAGCTTTTGCGCGGGGCTTTAACCGACAAGATAGACGACCGCGAAGTTTATATGAAAGGCATTGAGCAGTCGTACTATTACGAGGAGGCGGATTTCTAGAGGAAGCCCTTTTAAGGGGAGAAACAACACATATTTGCTTTATCCACACCCCTGTCGCAGGGCAGGGCGGCAGATTGCATATACTTATACATAGCAATTTCCAAGATGCGACTGATTCATGTTGCTACGTTTTGCCAAGTTGCGGCAGTACGTGTCTTATAAATTAATTTGATTAATTCTATGAAAAAGTTTATCAACGGTACAGGTATCGCTCTGATGCTTGTGCTATTCGGTTTTGCGGGCGTAGGCGATGCGCATGCGGCGGCGTTGCCAAATAGCGCTATTAGAGAAGTGAAGCTTGAGTACGGCGGTTCTTCCCGCACGCTTGGTACAGACGGGCAAAGCAATCCCGGACACAATGGACAGCTTGCTCCGGTATTGCCGGGAGATAAGGTTAATGTGATCGTTACCATAGATAACGAGATTGCGAATTTGGATGTGTCGGATTTTGGTGGAACCGATGCCATAGTATCTACTATTGGCTGGCGCATGTTCTCTACCGACCAGATTCTGGATCCCCAATACCAGATCAACAACAGCGGTATAGGTGAAAACCCTGTCTGTTATGGACCGACTATGCTTCTTGAGGTAGAAGATGGTCTGTATTCAATTGAATTTGAAATCTCTGCAAGTATTGCTCCTGGCGGCGAGCGCAACCTGTATCTGCGCGCGTATGAAGAAGGGGATTGTGGAAGCGACGAAGCATGGACAGATGACGGCGGTCCGCAGATATACTGGCGTGCTCTGAACATTCAGTCCCTTGCGGGTGAGTTTGCCGGAGCCGGAAAAGCAGTCTCACTGCTTGAAGGAGAGTATAAAGATGTGCTTGTAGTGGACCCTGTTTTAGTTGCTAATATTACCCCCAGTGACGGAAATGCCCCCAAGTGGAATCATGCGTCCAACCAGGTTGTTTTGGTTGGTTCACACGGAGGAGCACAAAATGGCACGGCGGTTCTACAGACGGTAGGCGATAAGAAAAACACCATCAGGTATACGCCAGATGATGGGTTCCGTGGAGTTGATGTTGTGCGCTACCATGTGAACGCTGGTAACCTAAACCAGAGCAACAATCCCGGAGGTGTCAACGCTCGTCCCTATGACGGAACCATCGTCTTCGTTGTCCTTCCTGAAGGATTGGGCGGAGATGAAAGCGAGTTCGATCTATCAGCGTTCGGTGCACAGACAGTCGGACAGACTACCGTGCTCAATGTTCCGGTAGCTCTTACCCTCACCGGTACTGCAAGCGACACTACTACGCCGGTTACGGTCAATATTCCTGCGGGCACTACATTTACCGCACAGGATGGCGAGTGGAGTGGCGAACTCTTCTTCACAGCAGAAGAGGTTGATCTGACAGATGACCTTCCGGCAGGTACCGAAGCGGCTATTGAGATAGGTCTTGGTGAAACTCCCATACTGCTCTCTCAGCCAGTCAAAATTACTTTCGCCGGAAAAGCCGGCAAGAGCGTCGGCTGGTCGCAGGGCGATGGATTTACGGAGATAGTCAATCCATGTAATTCTCCCACCAATCCGTCTCTCGGAGAGGGTGCGGATTGTAAGATAAACGTAGGCAATGATCTGATAGTGTGGACTCGCCACCTTACCACCTTTGCCGTATATCCCGCTCCTCCGGCACCTCCTTCTACAAGCTCACGCGGAAGCGGCGGGGGCGGAGGTCCTGTCTACTGTACGGCACAGCGCACCACCTTCTGTATGCCGATGCCAGGCAGTGATAACGAGCAGGTATTGACCCAGCTTCGTGCCCAGGTGCAGGCGCTCATGACGCAGTTGGCGGCTCTTGGAGGCACTGTTCCCGCAGCGCTCCCGGGCACAGTCCGAGATCTCGATCTAGGTTCCACAGGCGCTGACGTAACAGCTCTCCAAAACCTCCTCATGGCACAAGGCCACAGCATTCCAGCCGGAGCCACAGGATACTTCGGTACCCAAACTAAGTCAGCTCTCTCCGCATACCAGTCTGCAAACGGTATCTCACCTGCAGCAGGCTACTTCGGAGCAATCACCCGCGCACAGATGAAAGCGGTCGGGCACGAAGGGCTTTGGTGGTAGTTCGGAAAAGTTATAATTCAAAAAAACAAACCCGCCATTTGCTTGGCGGGTTTGTTTTTTGGGCGAGTGATTGGTGCGTATATCCGGAACGCGTCTTTTTGTGGATAAACCCATTACCGGCAGGGGGTGGTCGAGTTATAATATGTTCCGCATGATTGAATTACTTCGTCACCCCCGTGTATTTGGGGTTATGAGATGAAAAAACCGGTCATCAAAAGAGCAGCAATCGTCCCCATCGCGATTATAGTGGGGCTACTTCTCATCTCGCCGATCAGGAATTTTACCATTGACGGGTGGAACGAAAATATCTTGAGCTTCATTATTCTTTGGGCGATTCCACTCGGAGCACCGCTTCTCATTAATTTTGCAAGAAAAAAAGAGACAGAAAGTTTTGCATGGTCTATTGTTGGCCTTGTTGCCATTTATGTCTTCGGGCCTATACTTATTGTAGTTTGGGTGCATTCTGTCGTTAGCTTAGTAGGGATTCCATTGATGAATTTTCTAATCAATCATTAAATAACTATGAAAAAACACTATATTTGCACAGGAGGCTGCAGGGGAGTATCGGAGTTTCCCGGCGTGTGCCAAGCTCCCGATTGCGGTAAGCACAACCACGAGCTGGTGGAGTGCCATTGTACGGACGGTAAGCACAACGACTTCAAGCCCGCAGAGGAAGGAAGCTCCTCATAACCCAAGATTTTGGCCAAAACCTGCCCAAAAGCGCTCGTCCTTGCGCCGGAGGCCCCTTTGTAGTAGAAAGGGGGCCAGAGAGTTGCGTTTGGAAGGCCTCGTAAATTGAGGGGTTTTTCGGCGTTTTGTGCGCGAATATTAGTAAAAGCGGGATTATTAAATTATAGTAAAAATGAAAAGATTACTTGCTTTGGGGTTGCTGGCAGTACCGTTCGTATTCCCCTGGAACGCAGATGCGGCTATACAAATTACGTCAGTCTCTTTAACGCCGGATACGGTTGAAATGGGCGGTGAATTTGACGTATCAGTTACGGTCTTAAGAGACGCGACAGACCACAATACTACGCAGGGAAACAACAGCGGAGGTTGTTGGAATAACTGGGTTTACACAACAATAACCATTGACGGGGTTGACCACGAATTCAATCACTTTGGTGCTTATTTCACAAGCGGAACTAATACTGAGATTTTCTCTCTGACTGCGCCGCTCGTGGCTGGGCCGTATGACGTAACCGTACAAGTCAATTATGGCGCAGAGCCGGGTTATGACCATGGCAGCACCTGTGAGGTTTTGACGGAACCCTATCCTCCGGCACCTGTAACGAAGAGTCTTGAAGTTACGGAAGCTCCTTGGATTGTGGTGTCAAACCTTACCCCTCAGGCTACGACTAGTAGCCCGGGCCAGACTATCAACTACACTGCAACCGTAGAAGTTGGCGGCTACCCGGAAATATGGCAACACCTCTGTACCGTGTGGGATGTGTACCCGTTGGCAGACGGTTGGACTGAACAGGTGCAAAGTCCGGCGCAGGGGCCAGGTGCATACGATATCACTTGGTCTTACCCTATTCCGCTCAGTGCTTCTCCGGCAGATCTTTTTGTGAAGGTTATTGTCTTTGACAAGCCCTGCGATGATTCTGCTATTAGCGGAAGTGAACTGAATACTGTTACCTATAACGTTGCTGGCACATTTGCCGTAGTTTCGTTGGAGGTAGGGGAAACTGATAACGGACAGGAGAATCAGCAGCCTGACGAGGATGAAGACGAGGACGAAGAAGGGGATAATGAGGAAGAAGGAGAGGTAGAGGATGATTCTGAGGTTTCTCCGCTATCATCCGGCCCCCAAGGCTCCAGCAAGCCGGATTCCAGGCTTGGCGGTGAGGTGCTTGGCGACTCTACAGAAGGAGAAGTTCTCGGCGAATCATGCATTCCTTATATGACCCCCGGCGGACTCATCCGCATGGGTGCAAACAACGACCCAGAGCAGGTAATGAAGCTTCAGACATTCCTTAACAAATGGATGAATGCCAGCCTGCCCGTTACAGGCTTCTACGGCCCTCTCACACAGGCGGCAGTAATGGCTTTCCAGCTCCAGCATGCCGATGAGATTCTCGCCCCCTGGGGACTGACGACTCCGACCGGCATAGTTTATCTCACCACTTTGCGCTGGATAAACTCCATGGAGTGCCCGGGTGCAGTGTTTGAAATGCCGTCCCTTTCCTAAGGCAGGGCATAAGACCGGTCCATTGCGACCAAACAAAAAACCAGGCGGCAAAATTGCCGGCCTGGTTTTTTGGTGTCGGATATGACATATTGAAAAGACGATGAGAAGAAGGCTCAAAAACCACTTTGTCCCGCACCAGGGTAACGACTTCAAGCCCCATTTTGTCCGCGAAAAGAGCCTCGCCATTTTTGCCCTGTGCGTGACGGTGCTGTTTGGCCTGGCCTTCTCCCTGAGGGTTATCATCACCAAATATCCGGATGCCCTTTCGGCGGTTATCACTTCGGTACTGGTTGACCGCACCAACTCAAACAGGCTGGAAAACAATCTGGCCGCGCTTGATTTCAGCCCCGTACTGGCGGCCGCCGCCCAGCTCAAAGCGGACGACATGGCCCAAAATGGCTACTTCGCCCATGTGAGTCCGGACGGCAAGACTCCCTGGCACTGGTTTTCCGAAAGCGGATACGGCTTTGTCTATGCCGGAGAAAACCTGGCCGTCAACTTTGCAGATTCCGAGGATGTGGTGCGCGCCTGGATGAATTCCGAAGGCCATCGCGCAAACATTCTCAATGACAGGTTTACCGAGATAGGCATTGCCATAGCTTCCGGCAAGCACAACGGCCGTGACAGTATTTTTGTGGTGCAAATGTTTGGCCGCCCCGCGCCCCAAGGCGCTTCAACGCGGCCTTCTCCTTCGGACGAGAGCGTGCCCTCCTCCGCGACTATGGCCGAAGAGCCGCGTGTCTCCGGTGCTGTTGCTGTGGCGGGGGAGCATGAAGTTTTTTATGAAAGTGATATGTTTGTGGCTGTCCAAAACAGCGACCATGCTGATTTTGGAGAAATAGACACAAAGCCTGTTTTGCGTGCATCTTTTGTGGAAAAGCTCGCCCTTTCGCCGAGGGTGGTATTGAAAGCGATTTATATTTTTGCCGGTCTGGTAGTCCTGTTTGTTACGGTGCTGTTTGTCATAAAGAAGCCCTCGGACAGGCACACAAAGCATGTGGCCTACGCGCTGGTGCTGCTTGCTCTCATTGCCGCCCTTTTCTATCTGACATCCGCGCACCTTTTCCCGCAGGTGATTGTTGAGTGAGAATATGCGCCCTGATCTCTCCATTATAGCATACCTGGTCTAAAAAATCAAGTGCTTAAAATACGCCTAAAATCGGGCGTATTTTTGCTATCATTTGAATATGAAAAAATTTGCAAAGATTGCGCTTTGGATATTTGCGGCACTTGCGGTCGTGCTTGGCGGCTGGTATGCGTACAGGGGCACGGGCGGGGAAGAGCTTGCTTTGCCTCTCGTGCCCGGGCAAAGTGTGGCCGAGGATGTGCCGGACGTGGAGACAGTTGCGGAAAATCTTTCCATACCGTGGGACATCGGCTTCTTGCCGGACGGCAGGATGCTTGTTACGGAGAGGGCGGGCAGGATGCTTATGCTGGACGGGCAGGGAGGCCGCAAAGAAATAGCGATACCCGGCGTTGCGGCCCATGCGCGAGGCGAGGGGGGCCTGCTTGGCATTGCCATCCATCCGGATTTTGGTACGGAGGGTTTTGTGTATCTTTATATCTCCGAAGATCGCAACGGGCGGATAGAAAACGCCGTGTGGCAGTTTTGGTTTTCAAATGACGCTCTTATGACACCCGCGCCAATTTTGGCCGGCATTCCCGGAGCCGCTTTTCATGGAGGCGGCAGGATTGAGTTTGGGCCTCCGGCGTCATGTCAATCGGGCCGGCCCGACTGTATGCTCTACGTGGCAACGGGAGATGCAAGCTCTGCCTCTCTGGCGCAGGATGTAAACTCTCTTGCCGGAAAAATACTTCGCGTGGATGCGCGAGGAGAAATCCCGGCCGGTAATCCGTTTGGTACCTCTATTTATTCTTATGGCCATCGCAATCCGCAGGGACTTGCTTGGGACAGCGCGGGCCGTTTGTGGTCTACGGAGCACGGCAGATCGGGTGCGGCATCGGGCTTGGATGAGCTTAACCTCATTGTCCCCGGAGGAAACTACGGCTGGCCCGCCATTGAGGGCGATGGGGCAAGGGAGGGGATGATTTCTCCGGCGGTGCATTCGGGGCCGAGCATTACATGGGCTCCGGCATCGGCCCTGTATTGGGACGGGAGTATTTTCTTTGGCGGCCTTCGCGGGCAGGCTCTGTATGAAGCGGTGCTTGAAGGGGAGAGTGTCAGGGAGGTAAGAGAGCATTTCAAGGGCGAGTTTGGCCGTATACGCACGGTGCGCCTCGGCCCGGACGGCATGCTCTACCTCACCACCAGCAACACGGACGGCAGGGGAGGCGGCGGGCACGGCGATGACAGGATAATCCGCATAAATCCGCGCCTTTTCAGATAGGCCGCCCTAAGCATGGTATAATTTTATGCGTATAAGAGATTGATAGAAAAAATCATGAATTCAAAAAATGCGATAGTTATAGTGCTGGTTATACTGCTTGCGGTGCTTGGTTTTTGGGCATGGAAAAATTACGGCTCAAATGCTCCGGAGCTTTCAAGAGAGGAGGCTACAGTTCTTATTGACATGAGTTTGCCTTTTGAGTGCCTGGAAGAGGGCATGGAAGGCTACTTCGGAACCTGCACCGTTGAGGTGGAGAGCATGGGCCGCAGTGCCATGGTGTATGCCACCTACGACAATTTGCCCGATGATTCCGTGAAGGCCGTGCGTTTTTCCGCTTCGGCATCTTACACGGGGGGCGCGTGGGTATTGGGCGAGACATCCGAAGCTTATCTTTGCCAGGAAGGCCGCGGACAGCAGGAGTTTTCCGCCGCCTTGTGTATGTAATGGCGTGATAGTACTCGCTTCGTTATAAGTATCATTCGTAAAAAACAATGAGATTAATCTTCAACTGGTTTATAGCGGCTGTGGCCATCATGATTTCGGCTTACATTCTGCCCGGTGTTTCGGTGGCCGGATGGGTGGCCGCGCTTGTGCTTGCGGTGGTGCTTGGCGCGATAAACGCCATCATCAAGCCGATGCTCATATTGCTTACTTTGCCCATAAACGTTCTTACCCTGGGGCTCTTTACCCTGGTCATCAACGCCGCTTTGGTAATGCTTGCGGCCTTGATTGTCCCCGGTTTTGCGGTGGGAAGTTTCTGGTGGGCCCTTCTCTTTGCCCTGGTGCTTTCGGTAGTGGTATGGGTATTTGAGCAGTTTGGAGGCCGTTCCAAGTAGGTTTTCGCTCACGCTATAGAGGCAGTGTGGATAACAGCGCCCCTTGAGGGCGCTGTTGCCGTGGTACACTTTTAGAATGAAAATTACCAAAAGCAAGATAAAGAAACACGCCCGCAATATAAGAAATGTAAGCGAAGAGGAGTTTAAGGAACTGCAGGAAGGGTACCGCAAGCTCGTAGGCAACGTGCAGACAATGACCTCGCCCATGCTTATGGCGCTCTCTTTGCTCGGCGTTTTTGTCATCCTTTATTTCAGGTCCAACTTTATGGACATCATAGGGTTGCTGATTTTTGTTTATCCTTTTTATCTCTTCGTGCAGAAAGAGAGCCACGAGGAAGGTTTTTTTGAGGGGTACTACGACCAGATGAGCAAGAAAGGTTCTTCGCATGATGATAAAAGCGCAAAAGAAGACGAAAAGTCTTCGGAAAAATAAAAACTTATGTCTCGCAAATCAAACAAGAAGACATGGAAAAACCTTGGTGTAGCTTTCATGTCTGTGGTAGTGGTACTGTTTTTGCTCGGAGTGATTCTTTATAAGGCTGGAAGTCCCATGGCTCACCAGTGGGCTTACCGCCTGGGCCTTGCCAACCAGTCGGCCATCCTTCTCACCGATACAAGCTGGGTTTGGGAAAGGACGGCTCTTCCAAGCGGCTCGGTCATTGAAGCGCCCGGAGGCAATCTCTTCGTGCTCTCCTTCGAAAAAGACGGACGCTTCACCAGCACCACCGACTGCAACGGCCTCTTTGGCAACTTCTCCGCAGCGGGTCAAGCTCTTGGGATGAGTTCCATCATCAGTACCGATGTGGCCTGCGGCCCCGCCACTTTGGAATCGGAGTACTCCGCCGAGCTTTCTAGAGCGAGCACCTTCTCCATATCCGGCAAGAGGCTGACAATAGGCCTCAGCAACGATACCGGAGTGATGACCTTCGTCAGGAAGTAAGTTCTGCCGGGGTTTTTCGGGGAGATCAAAAAAGATGTCAAAAAGAAGTTTCCTACTTTGTCTTGGTCTGATCGCTTTCCTGCTCGCTGTCTTTAGCCCGCGGTTTGCCCTCTCTTTGGCTCTGCTTGCCACGCTTCTTCTGGTGTGGAGCAGGGTATCTACCCGCATTCCCCGCGTGAGCAGGTTTGCAGACGGACATTCAAGCCTCAGGAGCAAAAATCTTGAGATGGTAATGGAGCTTGCCCACAGGCAAGAGCGGATTACAAACAACGACGTTGAGGACATGCTGGGAGTTTCCGATGCTACGGCAAGCAGGTATCTATCACAGCTCAAAAAGAAAGGAGCGCTTTTGCAGGAGGGCGAAGGCAGGGGCACTTATTACCGCCTTCCATGAACAGCGAAGAATTTTTGCTTATTGCCGAAGACGAGTTTGCCAGAGTGCCGGACAAGTTTCGCGACAGGATAAAAAATCTTATACTTGCCGTGGACGATTGTCCCGATGATGAATTGCGAAGGCAGGAAGGTTTGGCAGAGGAGGAAACTTTGCTTGGTTTTTATAAAGGCATACCGATGAGCGAGAGGGGGCACTTTTATGGCGTGGGCGAGACGATGCCCGACACTATTATTCTTTTTCGCCTGCCAATACTTGAGGCCGCAGAGGCGGAAGGAAAAGAAGTGCGCGAAGTGATAAAAGACACTTTGTGGCACGAGATAGCGCACTACTTCGGCTTCAAAGAAAATGAAGTGCACGAAAGGGAACATGACGGCACCAACAGGTTCAGTTGAGTTCTAAAAATGGAGAGGGCCGGGCACTTGAAAAAAAGTGCCCGGCCCGTCTTTTTGTGCAGCTCTCGAAGCCCTAGCTCCACTTCCCGAAATCCGGGGGTCTTGGAGCGTTGAGACAGCGCGAGCACATGACAAAATCCCCGGTTGCCGCATACACCGCTTTTCTGTCCGGAAGACGGCGGTAGAATGCATCCACCGTGCCTTCATCCAGAAGCAGGAGGTTGAGAGTACGCTTCTCCTTGTCCCCGAAGAAGGCCAGTGGAATATTTACGACCTTGCTTGGTCCAAGGCGCACCGGCCGCGGGCGGGTGAGGAAGTGTACGCACTTGCGCACGACTTCCGAAATGCCTCCTTCGCCGGGGCGAATCCAGAACTCCTCGCCCTCGCACACGAGCCCCATCCTGTGGCAGATGCCCGGCAGGAGGAATGAGAGCTTGGACAGGGAAACCGTTTCAAGCCCCCTTTCCTTGAGAGCCCCCAGGATAGCGAGGGTAATGTCCCGCGCGTCCATCGTCTCGTTGTTGTAATGCATCTGACCCTCCTTTCCGGTGTGGGTTTTGCCTGATTGCTGCGGGAACTCCTGTTTGTACTTTAGGTGTATTGGCTGGATAAATCAAGCCGCCAAAAGTCTACTTACGCCTAATGCCGTCAATACCCCACATTTTTCCGGCATCGGAAGCGCTCAAATAAAGGAGCACCAGAGCGAAAATGATGTGATTGTCCACTATCAGGGAATTGGCGTTGGGGTGGATTATGCCCAATGGCAGGTAGTAGAGGATCATGAGCAGTGCTCCAAGAGGGCCGGAATAGCGCACAAAAAGTCCGAGCAAGAGCGACACCCCCAGCAGGGTCAGGCTCCAGGCATTTATGAAGTTTATTATGGGCAGTATTTCGGGAGAGCCAAGCCATGTATAAAAGCCGCTGAACATCTTGGCGTTTTGCAGATACCCTTCGGCCGACCATGCGGGGTTTAGTACCTTGGTGATGCCGGCATAAAACATGTACCAGCCCATGGAAATGCGCACAAGAAAGAGCATTTTTTGTTTCATTTTTCTATTTTGATTACTCATAAAATTATACCAGTAAAATATCATCTTTGGCCTGAAATTGCGGGGGATTTGTGAAGTGCGGCATAAGGCCATATAATTGGGCCATGGCATTGAGGAGGATTATTATTGCGGCTTTGGCTCTTGCCGCTCCTCTGTCCCTTGCGGCGGCGACTTTTTATATGGGCAGTGAATTTGCGGTGCGCAAGGGCGAGACCGCGCCGGGCAATGCATACATCCTTGCCCAGAACGTTACCATCGCCGGAGCGGTGGAAAGGGATGTGCTTGCTTTGGGCAATATCGTATTCATCTCCGACAGTGTGGGAGAAGATGCGCTAATCGTGGGCAACAACGTGAGCGTGGTCTCATCCGTTGGCGGCGACTTGCGGGTGCTTTCGGCCACTTCTCTGATATCAGGAACGGTGGATGGGGACATTGCCATGCTGTCGGCCAACGGCAGAACTCTGCCGGGCACGCATGTTGCCGGAGACATCATCGCCGGCGGCGGCAAGATAGTGATAGAGGGGGAAGTAAAGGGGAAGGTAACGGTGTCCGCAAAAACCGTCCATGTGAACGCCGACATCGCAGGTTCCCTCAACATCACCGCCGATGAAATAGTAATAGGCGATGAAGCCCTCATAGGCGGTGATTTTTCTTACAAATCCATGAGGCAGGCCGACATATCGCCTCTGGCAACCGTGCTCGGCGAAGTGTATTACAATGAGATGGTCATACAGAAGTCTGATGGAAACTTCTTTTCCTTCCTGTGGAGCTCGTGGTTTTTGGTGAGATTCATAATTCTTTTTGTCTCGGCGCTTATCCTCTATGCCGTTTTGGGCAAGAGCCTGGTGCGCCTGTCGGTGCTTGCCAGAAAAGAAAAGTGGCGCAATATCGCCTCAGGCCTTCTCTTTGTGGTGGCGGCCATAGTGGCTTCGGTGCTCCTGGTGTTTACCGTCATAGGCTTGCCACTCTCGGCGGCCACCATCGCTCTTTCGGTGCTCTTTGGCATCGTGGCCGCGGCGCTCTCTCCCATAGTGGTGGGCTCGTACATTCAGGTTTTGTCTGGGGGCGGAGAGGACGTAACCTGGAAAACCGTTCTTCTCGGCTCGGCGGTGTTTGTGGTGGTGGGCTCCCTGCCTTTGGTGGGGCTTGTTTTCAAGACGGTATTTTACCTGCTGTCGCTCGGTACCATTGCCAGAGTGCTCTTTGCCAAGATGCAGTTAATAAGAGAATAATCATATGAAAAAAAGCGGAGTGATAATCATCGTGCTGGTGCTGGTCTTGCTTCTGTCGGCTTCAGCCGTATCAATAGACCGCCTTGGCAAGAGATCGCTCATTGAAGTTGATTCTTTCGTTTCCTGCATTGAGGCCGGCTTTCCCATACTTGAATCATATCCGCGCCAGTGCAAGACTCCGGAAGGGGAGACTTTTATAGAAAGCGTGCCCGGCGTTGACGAAGGCTATCCTCTAGTAACAAGTCCTCTGCCCGGAGATACGGTCAGCCGTTCTTTCAGGGTTACAGGGAGCGCTCCGGGGTATTGGTTTTTTGAAGCTTCGTTTCCCATAAGAGTTCTAAACGAAGACGGGGAAGAAGTGGCTTTGTATATTGCTACCGCCCTTGAAGACTGGATGACGATGGAGTATGTGCACTTTGAAGCGGAGATATTTCTGCCGGAAAATATGCCTTCCGGCAACACAACTTTGGTTTTGAGCAAAGACAACCCAAGCGGCCTAAGCGAGCTTGATCGCTCTATGAGCATCCAGGTTATCCTCGGCGAGGAATAATCCGCAATATTTTATTTTGTATCTACGATGCCGAAGGCGAGCAGTCCGCCAAGCATCAGTGCTGAACCCACCACCGCAAAAGACATAGGGAAAGAAAACAGAGCTATGGCAAGGCTTCCCGCAAAGGGAGCTATTATAAATGACAGCGGCCTCACAGAGCGGAAAAGCGCCACCACTCCCGTATCGTGTCCGGAGACGTGTTTGAAAAAATAAGATTCCGAGGCTATCTCCACGGCGCTTGCTCCTGCGCGCGTGGCAAAAAGGGCCAAGGCCCACACGGCAACGGACGCGGAGGTTATCAGGGAAAGGGAAATGGTGGCGATGCCCGCAATGAAAAAGCCGGTAATCATTATCTCTTTTTCGCCGAGCACTCTGTCGGCAAGCTCTCCGAGAGGCAGTTCAAACAGGGCAAACGGAATAAGCATAACGGCAAATATGATACCCACCGCTTCCCAGGGCAGCCCCACGACTTGCAGAAGGTAAATCGGGCTCCACACAACCATCCAGGAGTAAAAGAAGTTCAGGATAAACTGGAGCAGCATGCCGAGCCTCACAGTCTTTGGCATATCGGAGAGCTTGGCTCTCTTGGGGCTGCCCACCTTGATGTGTCCCGTTTCGGGATGCAGGAAGAACACAAAGAGCAGGGCCAAAAAAGATATGCCGTATACGAAAACAAAAGAGCCGCCGTTCATACCCGCCAATATTCCGGCAAGCAGGGGAGAGAGCACCAGCACCGTGTTTGCAAGCGTCAGGAAAATGCCGCGCACTTCGCCGGTGCGTCCTTCATCGGACATTTTGCTCTCTATGAATATGTCAAAAAGATAAAGTATGAGGCCTATCGCCGCCTGGTGCATGAGGAAAGACAGGCCCGCCGCCAAGGCGGAGCTTGCCGCGAGCATGCCAAGCGTTCCCACGGCTTCAATGGTCAAAACCGTACGAAGCAAAGAAAGTTCGGAGACTTTTCGCAGGAGCCTGTGGGAAAAGAATAGCGCCAAGAGGCTCACCGCAGAGCCTGCGGCATAAAGGAGCGACACCTCGGCATGAGTGAAGAACTTATCCAGGAAGGACGAGTTCACATATATGATGAGGTAGTAGTGAAGGGCTATGAGCGTTCCTCCCAGATACACTACGCCAAAGGGCTTGTTGCGGGCGAAGAAAGAAGACAGATGAAGATTACGCAAATGGCGCATTGGCTCATCTTACAGTTTTTTTGGCTTCTCTTCCAGACCTAGATTCCGAGTATTACGGGAATGACGATCGGTCTCTTGGCGGTTTTTTGGAACAGGAAGCGTGCCACATCGTCGGTTACCGTTTCTTTCAGGTGGTCAAAGTTTATGGGGGATGCGCCTTCGGCATTTTTCTCTATAGACTGCCTGGTGATGAGGCGCGCTTGGTTTAGAAGATCCTGAGACTCGCGCAGGTAGATAAAGCCGCGGGATATGATGTCTGGCGATTTTCTGAGCTTGCCTGTGCGGGTATTTATCATGGCCACTATCACGAAGATACCGTCTGCGGCAAGAGCCTTTCGGTCTCTCATGACCACTTCCTGTATACCGCCTATGGAGAAACCGTCAACCAAAACGTCATCGCTCGGAGCTTTTTCCTTGAGCACCACCATGGTCTTGCCCTCGTCTCGGATTTCAATGATTGAGCCGTTGTCGGGAACGATCACATTTTCTTTCGGCGTGCCGAGAGAGTAGGAGAGGTCGGCGTGCTGGCGCAACATGTAGTGGTTGCCGTGAACGGGCATGAAGAAGCGGTATTTTATCTGATTGTGTATCCACTTGAGCTCGTCGCGGTTGCCGTGTCCGGAGGCGTGAACATCTGCGTCGTTGTAAGTGATAATCTTCGCTTCCGAACGGTAAAGGCTGTCTTTCAGCTTCACTACGGCGTTGAAGTTTGAGGGGATGACCGAGGAAGACAGCAGTACGGTGTCGGTTTTTCTAAGCTGAACCGTCTTGTGGGTCTTGTTGGACATCCTCATGAGGGTGGAAAATTCTTCTCCCTGCGCTCCGGTTACAAGCATCTCTATTCTGTCTGGAGGATATTTTTCCATTTCTTCCGCCGGAATGATGATACCCTCGGTCTCTATAAGCTTTAGCTGTTTGGCAATCTCCATGTTGGTCTTCATGCTCCTGCCCTCAACAACCACTTTCTTGTTGTACTTTTCCGCCGCTTTTATGATGGCGATAATGCGCTCAATCTGGGAAGCGAAGGTGGCGATAATAAGCCTCCCCGAAACATCTTTGATGAACTTTTCTATGTTGTCCGCTACGACATTTTCCGAAAGAGAAAAGCCGGGTTTTTCTATGGAAGTGGAGTCCATGGTCAGGAGCAAAACTTCCTTGCCGCTGAATCTCTTGTACTGTTCCACTTCTTCTTCCGTAGGGACGCCTTTTATGTTGTCCACTCTCACGTCTTCAATAAAGACGATATCTCCGTAAGGAGTGCCTATGATGAGGCCCATTGAGTCGGGAATGGTGTGGGAGATGGGGAAAGTTTTTATCTTGAGCGATCCTATGGTGATAGCTTCTTCTCCTTCTATGACTTTTATATCCAGAGGCTGAAGATGGGGGAACTCTTCCTGACGCTTCTGTATCATCAATGCGCCGAACTGTCTGGTGTACACGGTTGGGTACCCTATGCGGTCAACGATGTAGGGAATGCCTCCTATGTGGTCCACGTGTCCGTGGGTAATGAAGATGGCACGTATTTTGTCCTTCCTTTCTTCAAGGTACGTGGTGTTTGGCAGGATGTAGTCCACTCCGGGAGTGTCTTCTTCCTTGAACTGAAAACCGGCATCTACAATGATGATGTCGTCTTTGTATTCTATAAGGGTCATGTTGCGGCCCACTTCCTCAACTCCGCCCAAGGGAATGATGCGTATCGCATCTCCCGCCGGAGGAATGGGGGCGCTTTCTTTGCGCTCGGAGGTGGTGTAGCGTGCGGGGCCGGAAGGCCTGCCGCGAAAAGACATGCGGCGTGAAGACAGCGGCCTTCTGCGCTTGAAACCCTGACCTGCGGGCCCTGCGGGCTGCGCTCCGGGGGGGCTGGCCGGTCTTGGGTTGCTGATATGTGTTCTGCGGGTGGAAGGTCTTGCCTGTCCCGGTCTTCTGGCCTGGTTTCCCGCCGGAGTTACTGCCTGTGTAGACATTTTTTTACAAAATAAAACTAAATCAAATAATTTCTCACTGAAAACCGCGAGATTCGCCTCCTTTTATTATTTGGCGAATATCTTCCAAACCCGTTCGGACTCTATATACCACTCGTAAACATTTCCGAATCTGTCGGATGCATGGCCCAGCTCACCGGATGCCAACTGCCGGATTTTTGGCGGCGTGACATACACATACTGCGGAGAGTAGAGGAACGCTGCCGGCACATCATCTGATATTTCCTCAAGCAATGCCCTTAGTGCGTTCTCGTGCTCAACAGTATCGCTTTTTTTGCGCAAATCGTCAAGAAGCCTGTCGGCGGTTATGCTGGCGTACATGGCAACGTTCAATCCGGGGTCATTTCTCTGGGAGGAATGCCAAAAGGGGAATAGATCTCTGTCGCGCCCGACCACTTCTCCAAACAAAAGCGCCTGGTAGGAACGCTCCCTTATGATGTTTTGCTGTAGGTCATTGCTTTCGTATTGGGCCACCCTGACATCCATGCCAAGCGTATTCCAGCTTTGGGCCGCAAGGGATGCGGCGCTCGATAGCTCCGGAGTGCCGGCGGTTGATATTGAGAAAGATATAGTCTGCCTGCTGTCGCCGCTTCCTTTTTCCACAAGGCCCGTCTCTTCATTCATTCTCCATCCGGCTCTCTCAAGTATTGCCCGCGCTTCCTCCAACCGCTCGCTGTCGCTTCGGGTGTCTGTACTCTCTTTTGGCACGGGGGAGTCTATCTTTACGGCAAAACCTTTTAGCACCTCGCTTGCTATGGCGTCTCTCGGAGCCGAAAGGGCAAGGGCGCGGCGCACGGAAGTCTCGGTAAATATATCGGCGTTATTTTGGTTGAAGAACACAGCGAACACTCTCGGCAGAGAGAAAGTGTTTAACTTGAGACCTCTTTCTTCCAGCAGATTCGCCGCTTCGGGAGATACTCCGCCAAGGCTCTCCACTTCCTTTGAAAGCAGGGCGCCTATGGCTCTGGACTCGCTGCTATAAAAGCGGATGTTTATTTTGTTTATAAAAGGCCGTCCCAGGGCAAAGTCTTCAAAAGACCGCAGTTCATAAGCCTGCGGCAAGCCGCCGGAGTTTCTCAATACTTTTACCACCCTGTACGGCCCGCTGCCCACCGCTTCTATATTGTGCTGGCTGAAAGGGAACTCCTGTGCGTCCACTTCTTCCCACACGTGCCTTGGCAATATGCCCAGAGTAAGGTTGTCCAAAAAGGGCGCATAGGGCTGCCTTAGGGTAAAGACCACCGTGCGCTCGTCCGTCTTTTCCACCAGCACTCCTTCCCAGTTTGCCCGCCTGGGGCTTTTGATGGCGACATCTCTGATTTTGTCTATGGTAAAGAGCACGTCTTCCGAGGTAACAGGCTTGCCGTCATGAAATATCGCGTTCTCTTTTATGGCAACGGTATAAGAAAGACCGTCTGAGGATATCTCAAGAGAGTCTGCCAGGTCGTTTATATATTCTCCGGAGGCGGCTGCTCTCATCAGGCCGGAAAACACCAAAGCCGATATGTCCTTGTCGGCATCAGATACCGCAAGTATGGGGTTGACGAATCTTGGCGTGCCCACAATGCCTTCGGTAAAAGAGCCGCCTCTGCCTGCCGTGTCCACCAAAAAAGCGGCGTTTGCCCTGTAGGTGAGTATGAGGGCTGAAACGCTCATTATAAAGATGAGCCCGAGAAAGATTATCTTTTCGGTAACTGAAAACAGTTTAAAAGCCCTGCGTATGAGCGGCGTGCCCGGTATCAGGTTTTTTCCCTTGAACAATGATTGAATGTGCGGTTGCATGACAGGTTCGCTTCTCCGCAACGGGGAAGAAGCCTTATCGCAAGAAGAGCTGGATTACGGCGGTTACGATGAAGAGTACCGCTACCACTATGGTGGCGGCAAAGACGGTTTTCTCGGCGCCCCTTCTTGCGGTCTTTATGCCGCCGAAAGAGTCCTGGCCGAAAGCGCCCCCAAGGCCCGCTTCAGACCTCTGAAGCAGGATGCCGCCGATAAGCAGAATGGCAAGGACGACCTGTGCCAAAGGCAATATAGAATCCATAGGCGGTAAGTATAAGGCAAATCGGCAATTTTTCAAGTGCCAAAATACGGCTCAATAAAGGCCGTAAATAAGGCCCTAAAGGCTTGACAAATGAGGTGCAATATGATAAGATTAAGGAAGGAGTGCCGGTATGAAAGCACCTTATTTGTTTGTCTTCCCCCCCCCCCAATCTGGGCTTACAAGCCCAAGGAGAGGTAGCATGCCTGACATGAGCGCGGTTTCCATCTGCGAGAAGGCCTTCCTCCTCGCCAAGGACAAGTTCGACCGGGCGATGAGGGACGCCTGTGCCGCTGGCCTTGATGTCGGCGCCGATATGGTGCGCTTCAGTGCCGCTCTCGGCCGCATCGCCGAGTACATCTCCCAGAATCCGGGGGATGCCAACCCTTCCCGGCTCTACAAGGCCGGATCCATGGCCGCGGGGTTCGCCGAGGGTCTGCACAAGCAGGCCCGCCGGACCCGCGCCATTGGGCGGAGGGTCCACAAGGTTCTCGCCCCGCCGCCGTCCAAGCGCCGCAAGACGCGCCGCTACGTGGACAAGCGGGAGAAGAAGTCCGGTCACACGGACATCTCGCCCAAGGCTAAGGCCGGGAAGAAGGACAAGAAGCACCGCTACCAGGCCGCCTAGGCCTGCGGGGTGTAAAAGGGCGCGAAGACTCCGGTCTTCGCGCCCTTTCCCATATTTAAAAATTTTATTGACTCGCTTGTGCCGCCCCGTATAATGTGAGCCCGTATCGGTTGGTATTTGTGCTCAGCTTTATCAAAAGTTAACCGATTTTTACCAAAATAAAAACATGTCCAAAAAAACAAAAGGCAAAGAGGGCATTTCTATCAGGCCCCTGGGCGATAGAGTTTTGATCAAGGAGATGGGTTTAAGCAAAGAAGAGCAGACAAGCTCCGGTATTTTCCTGCCTGAATCCGCAAGGGAAGACAAAAACCAGAAATTGGGAAAAGTGGTTGCCGTTGGAGACGGTAAGTTTGATGACGGCAAGCTCGTACCGGTAAGAATAAAGGAAGGGGAGACGGTCCTTTATACCTGGGGCGACAAGATAAAGATAGAAGAAGAGGAGTATGTGGTAGTAAGAGAGACGGAAGTGATAGCGGTTATCAGCGGTCTTAAAAAATAGCAAAATATGGCAAAACAAATTCTTTTTTCAAATGATGCCAGAGAGGCTCTAAAGAAAGGTGTTGACGCAGTGGCCGACACCGTGCGCGTGACCATCGGTCCCAGAGGCAGAAACGTGGTTATAGACAAGGGCTATGGCGCTCCGACCATCACCAATGACGGCGTTACCATCGCCAAGGAAATCTCCTTCAAAAACAAGTTTGAAAACATGGGTGCGGAAATAGTGCGCGAAGTGGCAAGCAAGACCAACGACATAGCCGGAGATGGCACCACCACGGCAACAGTACTCACCCAGGCAATGGTGCGCGAAGGCATGAAGCGGGCCACCATGGGAGCAAACGCCATGGGCATACGCCTTGGCATGGATGAGGCGGTAAAAGACGCTGTGGCTCTGTTGAAGAAAATGTCCAAGCCGGTGAAGAACGATGACGAAGTGCGCCAGGTGGCAACCATTTCCGCCGAATCTGCGGAGATAGGCAAGACCATCGCCGACACTATAAAGAAAGTCGGCAAGGACGGAGTTGTAACCGTGGAGGAATCCCAGTCAACAGGCATTGAGTCCGAAGTGGTGGAAGGTCTGCAGTTTGATAAAGGCTACATCTCTCCTTATATGATTACCAATTCCGAGAGGATGGAGGCCGAGTACAAGGACGTGCCCGTGCTTTTGACCGACAAAAAAATCTCTTCCGTAAAGGATATTTTGCCTTTGCTTGAAAAGCTCGCCCAGACGGGACGCAAAGAGCTTGTCATTATCGCCGATGACGTGGACGGCGAAGCTCTTACCACTTTTGTGCTAAACAAACTACGCGGAGGATTTTCCGTGCTTGCTGTCAAAGCACCCGGATACGGCGACAGGAAAAAGGAACAGCTTCAGGATATTGCCGTGACACTCGGCGCAACGGTCATATCGGAGGAAGTTGGTCTTTCCATTGATAAAGCGGAAGTATCTCACCTGGGCAAAGCGGAGAGGGTTGTTGCCACCAAGGACGAAACTACCGTGGTGGGCGGCAAGGGCAAAAAGGCGGAGATAGAAAAGCGCGTCAGCGAGCTTCGCAAACAGCTAAGCATAACCGACTCCAAGTTTGACAAAGAAAAGATAGAAGAGCGCATAGGCAAGCTCTCCGGCGGAGTGGCGGTCATTCGCGTAGGTGCCGCAACCGAGACTGAGATGAAGTATCTCAAGCTCAAGATTGAAGATGCGGTGAATGCCACCAAGGCGGCCGTTGCCGAAGGCATAGTGCCTGGAGGCGGCACCGCTCTCGCCAAGGTCTCAAGAGAGCTTGAGCGCAATATGGAAAAGATGAAAGACACCGGAGCTTTTGCCGAGGAGAAAAAGGCGGGCTACGGAGTGGTGGCTTCTTCCTTGTCCGCTCCTCTCAAAAACATTGCCATGAATGCCGGCCGGGATGACGGATCAGTAGTGGTGGAAAAGATTTTTGAAGGCGGAGCATCTTACGGATACAACGCTTTGGAAAACAGATACGAAGAAGACATGTTCAAGGCCGGTATCATTGACCCGGTAAAGGTTACCCGAACAGCGCTTGAGAATGCCGCTTCCGCCGTGGCCATACTTCTTACCACCGAAGCGGCCATAGCAGACGAGCCGGAAGAAAAGAGCGCTCCCGCCATGGGGGGGGCTCCCGGAATGGACTACTAGTCTGCTACTTTTTGGCCTCATTTTTGCAAACACCTCCGGCTTAGGCCGGGGGTTTTGCTTTGAGGGAGTGTCTTTTGGTGTATAATTGGGGCATGAGTATAACAACGATAATTTTGGTCACAGTAGCCATATTGGTGCTTGCTTTAATAACCTTTTACAACCGTTTTATAAGATTGAGGACAAGGGCCAAAGAAGCCTGGGCCGATATAGACGTACAGCTCAAGAGGCGTTACGACCTCATTCCCAATTTGGTGGATACGGTAAAGGGTTATGCCAAGCATGAAGCCGCCGCTTTTGAAAATGTTACAAAAGCCCGTACTGCCGCCATGACCGCGCAGACCGTGGGTGAACATGGCCAGGCGGAAAACGCCCTGACCGGAGCATTGAAGAGCATCTTTGCTATCGCCGAGGCATATCCGGATCTCAAAGCCAATCAAAACTTTCTGGAGCTTCAGCGCGAGCTATCCGATACGGAAAACAAAATCCAGGCCGCCCGCCGCTTCTACAACACGAACGTGCGCGATCTCAACATAGGAGTTGAATCTTTCCCTGGCAATATCGTGGCGGGAATGTTTGGATTCAAAAAAGAGACATTCTTTGAACTTGAAGAATCCGCCGCAAAAGATCCTGTAAAGGTTGCTTTCTAGGTGCTCACTGAGGGGCTTAAGCTTCTACAAGGATTATGATGGGAGAAAATCTATATACTCACCGCGATGGCAAT
The DNA here is from genome assembly GCA_964553285.1 of uncultured Candidatus Saccharibacteria bacterium. Classification (GTDB taxonomy): domain Bacteria; phylum Patescibacteriota; class Minisyncoccia; order Phycocordibacterales; family Zambryskibacteraceae; genus CAZKKF01. The sequence goes on from CAZKKF010000001.1 coordinate 32,519, forward strand.
ATATGGCGCACATGGATGCTCATGGGCGTTTTCCTGGTGGTTGTGATTGCCTTCGGCTGGGGGCTCTCTTTTTGGTTTGACTCTCCGGCAATCCTTTATGTGGCGGTCATCTTTTCTTTTATCTTGAACTTCGTTGCTTACTGGAACTCGGACAAGATAGTGCTTTCCATGACCAAGGCAAGAGAAGTGAAGCGGGAAGAGCATCGCGAATTGTGGGATATCACGGAAAACCTTTGCATAGCGTCCGGCTTGCCCATGCCGCGGCTGTACATTGTTGACGATCCCTCTCCCAACGCTTTTGCCACCGGCAGAAACCCAAAACACGGAGTGGTGGCTGTTACTACGGGACTGCTTCAGATACTTGATAGGGCCGAGCTTGAGGGCGTGGTGGCGCATGAGATGGCGCATATCGGCAACAGGGATACTCTGGTATCAACTGTTGCAGTGGTGCTTGCGGGCCTTATTGCCATCGCTTCGGATATTGCCATAAGGTCGGCTTTTATCGGCAGGGGAAACTCAAGGCAAGGTTCGCATCCGGTGGTGATGATCATAGGCTTGGTCCTTATCCTTCTTGCACCTCTCGCGGCCACTCTCATCCGCCTTGCCGTGTCGCGCAGGAGAGAGTTTCTTGCAGATGCCACCGGCGCTTTGATGACGCGCTATCCTGACGGCCTTGCCAATGCTCTGGTGAAGATCAGCCGCACAGGTACTCCCATGAGGACGGCCTCAAACGCCACCGCGCATCTTTTCATATCAAACCCTTTTGGCGGCGGCAAGATGAAAGGCCTTGGAAAATTATTCATGACCCATCCGCCTATGGAAGACAGGGTGCGCGCTCTTGTTGGAAAATAACCTTTGCGTCAAACGGTGCGGTGGTTTAAACTACTGAATAGTTCATGAAGATTCCACCTCTTTTTAAGAAAAAAAGTTTTTACATTCCCGCAGTTATTGCAGTTATCGTTGCCGGAGCTTTTTTTGCTTTTCGCGGCGGCAACGGAGAGTTTTTTGAGACTCAAGTGGTGGAGTTTTCGTCTATCACAAGCACCGTCAGCGAAACGGGCAGTATCAGGGCGGGAGAGGAAATATCTCTGTCTTTTGGCCGCAGCGGGCGGGTATCAAGTGTGTCGGCGAGAGAAGGGGATTCTGTCAGGAGAGGGCAGGTGCTGGCACTCCTGGACAACGGATCTCTCAGTGCAGACTTGCGACAGGCTCGGGTCAACCTGGATCTGGAGCTTGCCTCCATAGGCAGGAGCGATATTGATTTTGGCAATGCCGAATCAAGCCTGTGGAATGCCATTGCCGATGCTTATATGAAGGCTGATGATGCGGTGAGGACAAAGGCCGGGCAGCTTTTCACCAATCCTATAGTAGGCAATCCCACTTACGGAATTACCATAAATGTCGGCGGCACGGAATACGTCATACGAGGAACACCGGAGGAGACAAGCAGGATAGACAGTCTAAGGGCCGTTATTGAGTCCGATCTCAATTCTCTTGAGGCAAAGATATTTTATGGTGCAGGGGGAAGTGCCGAAGAAATTGCCAAAGCTATGGAAAAAACTCTGCAGGACGCCCAGCAGATGCTCTCTTTTATCGCCGGAAGTTTGAACAACCACATATCGCCAAACGACAGTTCATACAATGCCTATGAAGGATTTAGAAATACCATCGCAGGAGCCCGTTCAAGTACCGGCGGCGCTTTGACATCGCTTCGCGGCGTTCTTCAGGCTTACTATTCATCACGAGCATCGGTGGAGTCTTCTTCGGGAGCAAACTCCCAGACCGTTGCGCTTAGGAATTTGAGGATTGAGAATGCCCAGGCCATTATTGACGGCATAGAGTCTCGTATCGCCGAAGGCCGGATCGTTTCTCCCATTGACGGTGTGGTTACCGGCGTTTCCATCAGAGTGGGCGAGATAGCGGGAGGTTCTTCTCCGTCCGTATCAATCATTTCCGAGGACGATCTTGAGATTATCGTTGATGTACCAGAAGACAGTATTGCTTTCGTGGATATCGGAGACAAAGCTTTGATAAGGTTTGATGCTTACAGGGATCTTGTGCTTGAAGCGGAAGTGGCGTTTGTCTCTCCGAGAGCGCATTTGATGGACGGTGTTTCGGTATTCAATGTCAGGCTGAAGTTTATTGAAGATGATGCCAGGGTAAGAGCTGGCCTTACGGTGGATATTGATATCATTGC
>CAZKKF010000001.1:34725-55526 GCA_964553285.1 uncultured Candidatus Saccharibacteria bacterium
CATTGCCGAAGAGAGGACGGGCGTAATTTCCATTCCCAGCAGGTCGGTTATTGAAAGGGACGGCGAGCAATTTGTCCGCGTGATGGTGGGAGAGGCTTCTTATAGGAGGCAAAATGTTGTTACAGGAATAAGAGGGGACGGCATGGTGGAGATTATGGAAGGATTGAGTCCCGGCGACCGCATCATTACTTTTGCAAGCCTTCCCGCTATTGCCACTCTTACAGAGGTTGATGCCTATGGCACTTTTTGAGGTAACAAATCTGGAGAAAACTTATTTCGGGGAAGTTACCGATACCAAAGTCCTGCACGGTCTGACTTTTTCCATAGAAAAGGGCGAGTTTGTCTCTATCATGGGCCCCTCCGGTTCCGGCAAGTCCACCCTTCTTCATATTCTGGGTTTTCTTGATGATCACACCGGCGGAGAGTATAAGTTCAACGGCAGAAGCTGGAGCGACCACTCCGAGGATGAGATAGCGCTTGTCAGAAACAAGGAGATGGGTTTTGTTTTCCAGCAGTTCAACTTGCTTCCGAGAGAAACTGTTTTTGAAAATGTTCGCTTGCCGCTTATGTATTCAAAAGTGCCGGAGAGGGAATGGGAAAAGAGGGTCAAGGATGTAGTTGAAATAGTGGGACTTTCTCACAGGCTAAACTTTGAAACCTACAAGCTATCCGGCGGCGAGAAACAGCGCACGGCCATAGCCCGCGCGCTGGTCAATAATCCGGATGTTATTTTTGCAGACGAGCCCACAGGAAACCTTGATTCCAAATCGGGAGGAGTTGTCATGGAAACACTGCAGAAGCTGCATGATGAGCTTGGGCATACTGTCATTCTCATTACTCACGAGACTTATACCGCCGAACATGCCGACAGGATAATCCACATCAAGGACGGCAAAATAGACAGCGACAAGAAAACTCCCAAGAGGCGCCGCGCCAAGGAGGCGTTTGAAAAGTAATATGAATATAAGACAAACAATCAAAACCGCCCTAAGAGCCTTGGCTACCCACAAGGTTCGTTCCGCTCTCACCATTCTTGGTATTTTTATCGGCATTGCGGCCATTATTGTAGTGATGTCTCTGGGCCAGGGTGCACAGTCGCTAATTCTTGGGCAAATCGGCGGCATGACTCCGGAAATAGTGGTCGTTCAGCCCGGCGCAGGAGGTTTTAGTGTGGATACACTATATGCTCGCTCTCTTACCAGACGCGACCTGGAAGCGCTTGAACGCCGTTCAAATGTGCCTAACCTCGTGTCCGCCGCGCCGCAGGTCATGGTGCCGGAAGTGGTGGAGCACGAAGGGGAGAGGTACCGCCCGATGATATTTGGCGGCAACGCGGAGCTTTATTCCGAAATATACGATACCGCTCTCATGGACGGAGATTTTTTCTACGAGAGCGACATACGGCAAAACGCTCGGGTGGTGGTCATTGGTTATGAGCTTGCCGATGAGCTCTTTGGCCAGTCGCAGGCTGTGGGGCGCACCATTCGCGTGGGCAACAGGCCGTTTAGAATAGTTGGCGTATTTGAAGAGAAGGGAAGCGTCTTCGGTTTCAATATGGATCAAATTGTTGTTATGCCCTGGACTACAGCCCAGGCCCTGACGGGGGACGCGCACTTTGCCGAGATTGTCATCAGGGCCGATTCCGTGGAAAACGTGGACAAAGTGGTTTTTGATGTGCGCGCCACCTTGCGTGATACGCATGATCTGCGCCCGGGCGAAGACGACGATTTCAACATAGAGACGCAGGAAAACCTCATCAGCCAAATCCAGTCTGTCATTGCCATACTTACCGCTTTTCTTGGTGCGGTGGTGGCTATCTCACTTGTGGTGGGCGGTATTGGCATTATGAATATCATGCTTGTCTCCGTAACGGAGAGAACCCAGGAGATAGGATTGAGGAAAGCGCTCGGTGCAAGGCGCAAGGATATCCTGCGGCAGTTTTTGGTTGAAGCGGTGATACTCACATCTATCGGCGGCATTATAGGCGTTGCTTTTGGTGCACTCATCTCCTGGGGTGCGGCTATTGTGCTCTCGGCCGTAGTTGATCCCAATTGGGCGTTTGCTTTTCCCATAAGCTCCGCTCTTCTCGGAGTCGGTGTTGCCGCCTCGGTAGGCCTTGTGTTCGGCATCTATCCCGCTTCCCAAGCATCAAAAAAGAGTCCCATTGAAGCTTTGAAGTATGAGTAGCCACTGCTATCCCCACCTCCCAATAATTATTTATTGGCAGTTGCTATAATTACAGACAGCAATACATAAAAGGCTGTATTGGTTCAAATTGCGGCATCTTGCAACCTGCGGGGTTGTGAGATGGGGTTACAAATTAAAAATTACTATACTAATTAACAGTATGAAAAAGTTTACCCTAGGTTTGGGTGTTGCTTCTCTTTTTGCTTTGTTCGCATTTTCACCGGTTGCGCATGCCACTATCACCGAATTTGAAATCTATCCGGCCTCGGGCTCCGAGACAGCGGGATACAGCAACGCAGAGTACGAAATATCTTTCATCGAGAGTAGCGACATAAAAAACCGCTTCATCAAGGTCACTTTCCCGTCAGGCTACAGTATTGAAAACGGATCGTTGTGGGCGTATTCGAACGTTTTGCCCATTGTTGAAGCCACCGGAAACAGTTCTGAGCGCTCCATTACTCTCACCTTGGAAGCCGACTACCAGTACGATGGCTCACCTCACTCTTTCCGACTGGAAGGCGGCATCACAAACCCGGGCACGCCGAGCACTATTGGTGCGGGACAGTTTCTCATCAGCACCTTACCTAGCGGCGGTTCAAAGACCAACACCAACAGCTTCAGCATAACAAATGATCGAGAATTGATATTTTAACTCGTACCCATCCGACCAGAGGGTCTATGTCGGTGCGCCTTTCAGTGTGCAGTTCTGTTCGTACGATGACTTTGGCCATAACGATGACTTTTCGGGTACTGTAACTCTTGCGCTTTCAGGATCCAATCAATCAAACAAATTCAAAGATCTTGTCAGCGACAATTATGTCAACATCAACGGGGGAACGACAACCGCCCAGGCAGAAGACGGCTGTGCGACTTTCCACCTTCTCTATACCGGCTCTACCGGCAGCGATAGGTTCTCCCTCACCGCATCCGCAGACGGCCATGAATCAACAGAGACCAGGACGTTTGATGCATCAAACACAAACAACGGCATAGCCGAAATTGTCCTTTTCAACGATTCGAATGGCGCTTACGTTGTGAAAGAGGGTGTGGCACAAGGAAATTACTATGGTAATGCGCTTGAGATGGAACCCGGCACGCCGGTAACGATGAGGATTATACGCTATCTGCCAGGCGGTATAGGCGCCTCAAACACCAACTGGAAGACCACCAGTTATCGTTTCAACACCGACCCTAACGCATTCGGCACCTCGGCTTGATGTATAGATGAAACCGCGCATGGGTTCAACATCGTTGATCTTGGCAACGATCTCTACCAGCTCACCTATACCATCTACAACACGCCCATAAGCCCCATCGGCTCCCGCGCTCTCCAGCTGCAGTTCCAAAACAACAACAAGAAATGTGTTACGAGCGGCGGCAGTGCAAACAGCTGGTCATCCGGCACCGGCGCAACCTCCAGGATGCCGTTTGAGAATGCTGTGAATATTTCATGGGACGTGGCGGAAAACGACTTTGACTGGTATGACTGGTACGACGGATATTGGAACGAGTGGTGGGATGAAGATATCCAGGAATGGGTGTCAGAATGGGTTGATGAAGAAGAGTATCTCGATATTTGGCCCGACAACTTCCGCGTGCCTTTCGGCCAGGGCTATCTAGACAGCAATGTTCTCGACAACGACGCTTCGCTGGCCCAGACCGGTCCGCGCCAGGCGGTGCGGGTAACGGAGGAAGACATCGATGGTGAATATACCTTGCCGGACAACCTCTATCTGGCCGAAAGCGAGGAGGATTCAAACCCGACCGCTTTTCACCCCGATTACGGTCCGAGCCACGGTACTTTGAGTTTTAGCTTTGACGGCAACTTCACCTACACGCCTAATCTGGGTTTCGCAGGCATAGATGAGTTCACTTACCACATTGCCTACACTCGTACCAACGGCAAGCCGGGTCTTTCCAACCGCGCAACCGTTACCATTCACGTGGACGGCGTGTCGTTCGAATATCTCAAGCTAAGTCATCTGCCCGAAGGGGGAATTGAGCCCATTTACAACGGCGTGAATGAGTATGGCGATCCGGACCACGAGGAGGACTATCTCTCCATTCAGCCGGGCGAGCCGATTGAACTGCATGCACGCATCAGGGTGGAAGGGCCGGAAGAATACCACGGCCAGTTCTGGAACTCCTTCGGCTATCGCTTGAACCGTATCCAAAACAATCCGGGCAATAACAACGGCATCGGTGATTCGTACACTTGCGTGGCGCGCAATGATGCAGAGACGGAGTGGGAATCTCTGTGGGATGATGACAACTCAAGCAAGACCTACAGCTTCTCCTACACCATTACCAACACGCCAATAGAACCGGAAGGCATGCGCAATCTCTACGTCCGATTCTTTAGCGGCAATGAGTGTGATGGCGTTGCGGACGGCGAAATCGTCAGCAACGGCTCCGCATGGACGGCAAACGGCGGCCCGATGATTATCTGGAAGGCTATCGAGATAGAGGCTATTGATCCTTCGTACGACTACGAAGTTGATATTGATTCTTCTGTCTCTGGCAATCTCTTCGAGGACAGCGATAACGTTTGGTATCTCTACGAAAACGGCACCAACGTGCAGGCTGTCAACTTCACCCAGCCGTCTCACGGCACGCTCTCCGACACTTCCACCGATGGCAGCTTCACCTACACGCCTGCGGGTGGATATGCGGGAGAAGATTCATTCCAGTACCAGATCTCCTGGACGCGCAGCAACGGACAAACCGCTTACAAGACGGTAACTGTACCCATCACTGTGCAGTCAGGCGTTGTGCTCAAGGAAATCACGCTTACCAATCCGGCAACGGAGGAAACGGTTGACCTGCTCGACCCCGATCGCACGGCGCTAACCATCGCTCCGGGTGCTCCTGTCGAGCTTGAGATAACCATGTATATCGCCGGCAACCAGGCTAGCTACTGGCGCTCGACCGCATATCGCTTCGACAGTGACGGACTCTTTGGCGGTGTCAACGCTACAAGGTTCTGTATCGGCTCGGGCAATATCCACTATAACGAAGACGGCACTTACACGCTGACCTACACCATTGCCAACACGCCGATTAGCCCTGAAGGTGTCCGCTACCTCCAATTGCGCCATTACACGGGACAGAACTGCGGCTCCTGGACAGGTGGAAACGGTCCGACCAACTACGCGGACGCGGTAGAGGTGTACAACGACACTGCTCCCGGTCTTGTAGCGGCGGATGACTTCAGCTACTCGGTTGCCATGAACGGCACTCTGGAAGCGGAAGCGAGTGTCCTCAACAATGACGCTCCGGCATCAAACCCCCGCACGGCGTCCCTAATCGGCGGCAGCGAGACGGAGAAGGGAGGCACTATCGACCTCAACTCAGACGGTACCTTCACCTATGTGCCAGCTACCGGCTTCCACGGCATTGACACCTTCCAGTATCAGATGAACTACAAGCGTACCAACGGCGTAAGTGCGGTCAGTAATACTGCCACGGTTTACATTGTTGTAGGTGCGAGCGTGAATGACGACAGCTTTGACTTCGGCGTGTACGGCACGGAGGAGGACAATGGCAATACCGTCCTCACCGTTCCCCAGGCGCTCACCTTGAGCACAAGCGCCTCGGCCGGCACGGCAGTGGCCATCGAGATTCCGGCAAATACTACTCTCACGGCTGAAGGCGATGAAGACTGGGACGGCATCATAGACTTAGTGCCCGTTGCAAACTCGTCGGTTACGGTGAATCCGCCAGCCGGACAGAGGGCAACGGTAACGACTGCTATAGAAATCGGCCTCGGCTCGACTCCGATTACGTTCTCAAAGCCCGTCAAGCTTACTTTCTTCGGCCATGCGGGCAGTCTCGTCGGCTGGACGCGGGGAGGCGCTCTTACGCCCATTACCAACACCTGCAACAGCGCAACCAACCCGACCAATCTTGGCGGCAGCGGCGACTGTAAGATAGATGTCGGCAACAACCTCGTTGTCTGGACTACGCACCTCACAACCTACGCGGCGTACACACAGACCACAATCTCATCCGGCGGAAGTGGCAGCGGCAGCAGAAGCGGTGGAGGAGGCGGCGGTGCTGTTTCCGGTCCGACAATCGCAGAGCTCCAGGCCCAGCTTGCATCTCTTCAGGCTAAGCTTGCCGCGCTTCTTGGGCAAAGCGGAGCTGTCGTCTCAAGCGGTGTTCGCGACCTTGATATGGACATGGAGGGAGAGGATGTTCGTGCTCTTCAGAACCTTCTCATCGGTCTTGGATACAGCATTCCTCCCGGTGCGACCGGTTACTTCGGCACCTACACTCGCGATGCACTTGCGGCATACCAGGGCGCAAGCGGCATTGCTCCTTCAGCCGGATACTTCGGAGCAAAGACCCGCGCACAGATGAAGGCCGCAGGACTTCAGGGGCTTTGGTGGTAAGCAGCCATCTAACTTAGTATTACTAAAAAGCACCGGCCTTGCCGGTGCTTTTTGGGTGTCTGATATCGAGGCCAGACCTTGGGTGGGTATCTACCTACGGATACATCTCGCCGCGAACCTCCTCAAGCTCGGCAATGATTGAAGGATCGGTAATCTTCCGGAAACGCGGAAACTTCCGGCCGTCTTTCTCTACATCCTCCATCCACATTTCGAGCGGGCGATTGTCAAAGCAGGGAATACCGAGGTCTTTAGAAGCTTTGTAGACCGAAGCCTCGTACAAAGGACGATAGACAAGAAAATGCTCCTCACCCGGACGAGCATCGTCTTCAGTGTGAAAACCAACACCCACCACTTCGTAGGCGTAATTGTTCACCGGTCCATTTGGGTCGTGCTTATAGTGATAGTAGAAACCCGCCTCCGGCACTTGTTTTGGCATTGGTAATGGCATGTGCTGTTCCTTTATTCTAGCAGGTTTCCAACTTGAACTTCTCGGGTGGAATGTCCAGTCAGTGAAGCTTCTTGGCTGCATCCGACTTGAGCTTTCCGCAGTCGGATATCACGCCGTCAAAATCGAGTCCGATTTTCATTTGTTTTTTGGCGGTGAGTGTATCACCTTTGCTCGAACCCACTTCGCACGCGCCGAGCGCGTGGTGGCTCGGGACTAATGCATACGCTCCGCTCGCGCTGGAACGCGCCTCGGACACGCTCGCGGACTCGCGCGGGGCAAACCCAAAAATTTCCTTGCATTTTTCTCGCGCCTCCTCCCCCCACCCCTCCGCCGCGAAGTGGAAAAAGAAATGGAAAGGAAATTTTTGGTTTTGCTTCGCCGTTTCAGTCTCCGAAAAGAGCACTATTAGTTTATCACTTTTGATTGCTCTTTTCTCCGTCTTCACGGCGACCGAGACGCATACAATAGCGATCTCCTACTTCTTGAGAAATGCTATCAACATAGGTGACAGAGCTTTCATGGACACATTATGGGCCTGCCCTTCCAAAACTTTGAACTGCGCGTTAGGCAGAGCTTTGGCTAGCTGCTCGGAAGGCTGCTGCAATGTAACAGGACTTTTTGCGCCCACTATTACTAGCATGGGCGTCTTAATCGAGGAGGCAAGCTGCCGAGGCACCTGACCATCGCCTATAATCGTAAGGTCGTAGGGCAGAGTATGCGCGACCGATTCTAATTTGGGCCAAATGGGCATCAACCTCATGATAAAACGTGCTATTTTGGGCGCACCGACCATTTTAGAAAAGTAATCTACAGCCTTGCCGCGTTTGTTTTCTGCCACCAGCTGCGCAACTTCTTTTGCGGCCACTGGGAACTGTGTTCCCATGGTTTCAGTCGTATATGGCGGTTCGTACAGCGCCACTTTATTGACATTCAAACCGGCTGCCGTGGCCTGCAGAGCAAGGATCGCACCTGACGACAACCCGAATAAATGTGACGATCCACCATTTGCTTTAATAAGCGCGTCGATATCTTCAATCTCTCTTTCTGTAGCGTAGGGTGGGGTGTCCCCGCTTTCCCCGCGGCCGCGCCGATCATAATCGATGACGGTAAAATGTTGCGACAGCAATTCCGCCAACGGCTTTAAGAATTTTAGTTGCCTATACCCCATAGCTCCGCTTACCAATATTACCAACGGTCCACTACCATATTTGGTATATGCTATTGTCGTACCGTCTTTGGATGTGACTTTGTTCATAGTCTTTAATTCTTATTTATTATCTTACCAAATCTTCCACTAGAACATCCATTCACGTTATTATTTGTCGGCAGCTTCTTGTCCCTTATTGTTATTTTTTTACCCTATACGTCGCCACCAAAACACCATTTTTAGTCGTTTTAGATTTTATCAGCTCCAAATCTTGCTTAGGACTGACTTCGCGGAATAGCCGTTTGCCGTTACCCAAAATCAATGGATGAATCAGCAAAGAATATTCATCAATAAGGTTGTTCTGCATGAGTGTCTGGGCGAGTTCTCCGCTTCCGACAACGATGATGTCCTTACCTTCTTGTTGTTTGAGCTTGGCGACAGCCTCGGCCACATCGCCCTCCAATAAAATTGAGTTTTTCCAGTCCAATTTATCTTGTGTTCTGGAAGCTACATATTTGGTGATGTTGTTCATCGAGTCGGCAAATGGCACGTCCTTAGCATTCGGCCAGTAAGCGGCGAAAATGTCGTATGTTTTGCGCCCCAAAAGCAAGGCATCGGCTGTGTGGAATGTTGCCCCCACTTCCGCGCCATCGTCCTCAAAAAACGGCACTTGCCAGCCGCCGTATTTAAAGCCGCCATCAACATCTTCATTGGGCGCACCCGGTGCCTGCATCACGCCATCGAGCGTTAAAAAAGTAGATACGATTAGTTTTCTCATAAGTTTGTTTTATTATTTAAATTATTTGATGACTTTCTCATGAAGTTTCTTCTTTCATCATTTTAACAAATCTTCTATTGAAACACCTAACGCCTTAGCGATTTTTGCGATCACTTGAACACTTGGCTTTCGCACAAAATCTCCCTCGATTTTTGTGGATAGTATAAAAGCCGATATTTCTCTTTGAGAAGCTGATGAGTGCCTATCTTGAAAGCGCATTGTCGCTTGAAGAATATCGCGAAGCTAAAAACAAGTTGGTCAATCAAAATCAGCTTCTCAAAGAGAAATTATCGGCTTTTGAGCAAAAAGCGAATAATCGGTTCGAACTTACGGAAAAGTTTTTGAAATACAATATGGAATTGGCAAACGACCGAACAAATGAGGAAAATGCTCATTTGTTCAAAAAAGTCGGTTCGAACTTTCAAATTAAGAATCGAACCGTACTTTTTGAGCCACGCGGAGCGTGGAAAACCCTTTTGGATTCTGGATTCGGCGGGGGGAATGCATTAGTGTCGCGCCTTCGGCGCGACCCCATTTCGGGCTCCAATGCAGACTTCCAATTTTGGCGGGGAGTGTGGGTTAAGTACCAGAGTGGTGAAGCACCGTAAGAGTATTTTAGCAGGTTTTTTGAGTTTGAAATGAGGTATGTGGGTCGGGGTATAAAAAGAAGAGTGCTCGCGCAAGCGAACACCCTTCGGTGGTTTTCTTCATTCAGAGGCTTCCAATCGTCTTGCAGAACTCTTGCCACGAACTGATCCGTTTCGCAATCGCTCCTTCGTCGATATGGTTGTTGTAGCCCCACGAGAAGAGAAAGCGGTGCGGGACAATACCAACGAGTGGTTCGAGTTTGTCGAGATCGTCGTCAATGTAGACATCGAGTCCGATACACGCAGTTGCCTTGCTCACACCGTAACCGACGCCGATGAAGTCGAGTGCGAGGCCCTGCTTCACGCTCCATTCTCTGGCGATTTCCAGCTCGGCTTCGCCACGGGAAGTAACAATGAGAAGCGTATGCCCCAAAGCAAGCAGTTGAGGGACGGATTCGAGCATTCCGACGACAGGTTCCATGAGGAAGCCGACTTCCCGCGTTCCATAGATGATCTTCTGGAGATCGTGGTATTGCTCCGCCGTCAGATGTCCTTCACCGATAACGATCTCCTTCTTGAACTTCTCGGGTGGAATGTTCAGCCCATGAAGCTTCTTGGCTGCATCCGACTTGAGCTTTCCGCAGTCCGATATTACACCGTCAAAATCGAGTCCAATTTTCATTCGTTCTCCTTTCTTTGTGTGGTTCAAGTTTGTCTGGATGCATTAGAGCATAAACGCTCGATATTTGGAAGTTCCGGATAGAAGTCTGTGAGTCGCCCTGCGGTCATAGGCACTCGGGTCATGCCGATAACAGGTTCTTGGTGCGGAGGCGGAGAGATTCGAACTCTCGAGGGCTTTCACCCTGCCGCCTTTCCAAGACGGTGCACTAGACCGCTATGCGACGCCTCCGTGCAGGCTACATATTGCTTCAAAATCGCTTTTTTCTCAAGGCGGTCTGAGGTGGGGGACGCAAACCTGTCTTTTGGCTGTTAAAAGGTTGCAAAAGCACTCGGCATAGAAGTAAAATTAGTTTTATGAATAAAAAACTTTTGATTTCGTGCGCCGTATTGCTCGTCGCTGTTATGGGGGTCTTTTTTGCCGCAAAGAGCGGGCAGATAAAGAATGCCGACATGATGAGGGGGAGCAACAACGCCACTCCGATTACCATAGAAAGCGATGTTGAATATTTTCCCGGAGCAAAAGGTTATTTTGTCCGTCCCGAAGCGGAGGGGAGCTATCCGGGTATCATAATGATTCATGAGAACAGGGGATTGAGGCCCGAAATCAAGGATACGGCCGAGACTCTGGCAAAAGAAGGGTACATGGTACTTGCGGTGGATCTGTTGGGTGGAGTTGCCGAAGACCAGAATGGAGCGCGGGCTTTGACATCGGCGTTCAATCAGCAGACGGGTATCCAAAACATGAGAGCGGGAGTCGCTTATCTTAAAGCGCAAGGGGCGGGAAAAACCGCCTCTCTCGGGTGGTGTTTTGGCGGCAGGCAGTCCGTAGAGCTTTCTATCTCAGGCGAGAGGCTGGATGCGACGGTTGTTTATTATGGTGGCGGGATGGCAACCACAACCGAAAGGCTCTCTCCTATAGACTGGCCGGTCCTTGGGATTTTCGGGGAAGATGATCAGGCTGTGCCGCCTGAAATGGTGAACGCGTTTGAGGCATCGCTCGATGCTCTCGGCGTCAAAAACGATATATACATATATCCGGGTGTCGGGCATGCATTTGCCAATCCTTCCGGAGCAAATTACGCTCCAAAGGAAACAATGGATGCGTGGCAAAAAACCCTCCTATTCTTGGCCGATAACCTAAAATAAGGCTAATTCGCCCTTAAATGGGGAATGTTAATAAAAAGCTTGCAAAAAATATAGGGGTATGCTATAATTAGGGATACTTCCAGTCGTTATAAGTGCGTTAAGTGCTTTGTGCGAAGGGGAGCTTAGTAGTTTCTTCAACACATGAATAAGAAGTTGTATGTAGGAGGTATTCCGTATTCATCTACGGATGACACTCTTCGTGATGCGTTTGCTCAGGCAGGCGCAGTCGTTTCGGCTAGCATTATTGTTGATCGCATGACTGGTCGCTCCAAGGGTTTCGGTTTCGTAGAAATGGAAACCGAGGAAGATGCCCAGAGAGCAGTAGACATGTGGCACGATAAAGAGTTCGAGGGTCGCCGTCTTACGGTGTCTCCGGCTCGGCCGATGGAACCCCGCGCTCCCCGCGCATAAGGTTTCTCAAACAAAACCCCCGTTTCGCGAAAGCGTGGCGGGGGTTTTGCCATGGGCGAAATAATTGCCGGCGAAGGGTGTATCTATCGCAAAATGCTATACTGGGGCGTATGAGAGGACTTATCATCTTGAGCCTGTGCGCGGCCCTGCTTGCCCTCATTGTCTGGTGGATGCCGGTCAATGATAACGGCGTGGAGCCCCAGCCGGCCGCTGTGGCGGCTCTGCCATGCGGTATGCCGGCAGACAGGACGTCATTTGGGGAGATTGTCGTCATTGGGGCAGGAGAGGGGGAGATAAGGGCGGGCTTGGCGGTGGCAGACCGCGAAAGAGTGCTTGGCCTGTCGGGCGTGCCCTGCCTGCCGGAAGACGCGGGGCTTCTTTTTGATTTTGGAAAAGCGGGTTTTTACCCCATTTGGATGAAAGATATGCGCTTTGCTCTGGATATTTTGTGGCTGGGGGAAGATATGTCGGTGGTGGACATAAAAGAGGGGATTTTGCCCCAAAGTTTTCCTGATATTTTTGTAAACGCTACTCCGGCCAGGTTTGTTTTGGAGATTCCGGCGGGCAGTGCGGAGAAGCTCTCAATTCAAAAGGGAACGGTATTGAGCTTTTGATAAATACCCCTCTCAGGGGGCTTGGTTTACGGCTTGTTTGGCACCGTGTTGACGGTCAAATATTTTTGTTTTCTCTACTGCTCCGGAGCTCCTATCCACAGGCATCTTTCGGCATCCAAAGCGTAAAATAATCAGACAAGTTTTCTTTATTTTTTGCGAAATTGCGGCAAAAATCGGCAAAAAATAAAGAAAATTGCGCAAAATTTTGATTATTCGTTGATTTTTTCAAGAAAAATATGCACATCACCCAAAGAGACGGCACCAAAGTTCCTTTCAATGCAAACAAGATCAACGAATCAATAGAACGCGCCACTTACGGCCTGTCCGACCCCATATCCAAGGTGGTGCAGGTGGCCACCGACACCCGCCTTACCGTATATGACGGCATCACCACGGACGAAATGGACATGGCGACCATCTCCGCCGCCGTGCAAAACATAGTCAATGACACGGAGTATGACAAAGTGGCGGTCAGGCTTTTTCTAAAGGTCATTTACAGAAAGGTGGTGGGAGACTACCAGCACGATCCGGCGGTGCTAAAGAAAAAGCACGCAGAGCAATTTGTCCGATACATAAAAGACAGCGTTGCTTCCGGGCTTCTTGACCCAAGGATGGCCGATAAGTTTGATCTGGAAGCCTTGGCCGCCGTCTTACAGCTTGAAAGGGATGAGCTATTCAAATACGCAGGCCTCTCTACTCTTGCAGGCAGATACATGCTAAAGGACACCACCCAGCGCATGATAGAGACTCCGCAGTATTTCTTTATGCGTATAGCCATGGGGCTTTCTTACAATGAAGAAAATCCTACCGCTTGGGCCATGCGCTTTTATGAAAAGATGTCGCGTTTTGAATATATCGCAGGCGGCTCTACCAACCTTGCCGCCGGCACAAACAACCCTGCTCTCTCCAACTGCTTCCTGCTTGAGATACATGACGACATGGGGCACATTGCCAAGTCTGTGGCCGATGTGCTTCTGCTCTCCAAATCTTCCGGCGGCATAGGCGCATCTATCACCAAGCTTCGCGCCATGGGCTCGCACCTTGGCACTACCAACTCAACCTCATCCGGCCCCGGGCCTTTTGCCAAAATCATAGACACGGCCATCAGGGCGGTAATGCGCGGCGGCAAGAAGAAGGGAGCTTTGTGCTTCTACATGGAGAATTGGCACATAGATTTTGAGGATTACCTCGACTGGAAGCACAATGCCGGAGACGATTATCTGCGCATGAGGACAGCCAATACCGCCGCTTTCATATCGGATGAGTTCATGAAAAGAGTGAGAAACAGCGATGAGTGGTACATGTTTGATCCGAAGGAGACTCCGGAACTAAACGAGCTATATGGCAACGCTTTTTCCGCGAAATATCATGAGTATGCGGAAAAGGGTCTGCGCGGCGAGCTTAAGATGTTTAAGAAAATGCCCGCCCAGGAGCTTTTCCGCAAGATGCTGGTAACGCTCCAGACTACCTCCCACCCCTGGCTCACCTGGAAAGATGTCATCAACCTGCGGGCTCTCAACAACAACACCGGCACCATACACATGTCCAACCTCTGCACGGAGATATGCCTGCCGCAGGACAAAGACAATATCGCCGTATGTAACCTTGCTTCCATAAACATCGCCGCCCACATAAACAACAGAGAGATAAAGTGGGCGCGTCTAGAAGAGTCTGTGCGCCTTGCCGTGCGCCAGCTGGACAATCTCATAGACATAAACGTTCTTCCGGTGCCGGAAGCTGTGAAGTCGGACAGAGAAAACAGGGCGATAGGCCTCGGCATCATGGGCTTTTCCGATGCACTGGAACAGCTTGGCATGTCTTACGATGCGCCTCATGCCTGGGACTTTGCCGACAGGATTTTTGAGTTTATAAGCTACATGGCCATAGACGAGTCTGCATCTTTGGCCGAGAGCAGAGGCTCTTATATGCACTTTGCCGGTTCCGGCTGGTCCAAAGGCATGGTGCCGGTAGACACTATCGCTCGTCTTGAAGCGGAGCGCGGCATACAGATTGCCGTTTCGAAGGAGTCCAGACACAAGGGTCTTGATTGGGATGTGTTGAGGGAGAAAGTAAAAAGGGGAATGCGCAACGCCACCCTCATGGCTGTAGCGCCAAACGCAAACATCGGTCTCATGGCTGGCACTACCCCCGGCCTTGACCCGCGCTTCGCACAAGTTTTCTCCAGAAACAAAATGTCCGGAAAATACCTTGATCTCAACCACAATTTGGTAAGAGATCTCAAAAACCTCGGCATCTGGGAGGACGTGAGAGAAGAGATAGTGGGCAGGCAGGGAGACATATCCGAAATAGAAGGAATCCCCCAGCATGTAAAAGATGTTTACAAGACATCCTTTACCACATCGCCTTATGCCTATATAGAAGTGGCGGCCAGGGCGCAGAAGTGGGTTGACCAGGCGTTGTCGCGCAACATGTATCTTGAAACGAGAGATGTGGAAGAAATGATGAAAATATATTCCACCGCCTGGGAGAAAGGAGTAAAGACTACCTATTACCTTCACATGAAGCCCAGGCACACAGCCGAGCAGTCAACGGTGCAGGTCAACAAGGCGACAGCCATAGGCAAGAAAGGCTTTGCCTCGCTCGCAAGCGCTCCGGTGCCGGAAGCCAAGGCCGAGGAAGCGGCGTTTCCTGTGGTGGAAGTAGTTATGCCGGAAGTAAAGAAGGCGGACACTCTTTCTCCCATCGAAGTACCCGCAGAAGTGCCGCAGGCAAGCAAGCCGCAATGGGGCACGGCTCCGGCCACCATGCCTCTGTCCGCATCGGCGCAAGAGCCCTTGCCGGCAGTGCAACCGGTCGCTGTGCCAAAGCAGGAGCCTGCAAAGGAAGCGGCCGGAGCCGGATTTGTTTGGAATCCGCCGAAGGCTTCTCTTTCCATGGGCAATCCGGTAATAGTGCCGCCGCCTAAAATGGACAGCACCCCAACAGCACCCTCTGCCGGAAGCAGTACCATTTTGCAGGGCGGTCCGGAAGATCCGCAGGAAACCCTTATATGCGATAGTTGCCAGTAGTTTAATAGACCTGAAGTTATAAATCATCCAATCAAAACAATGCTAATCGGAAAACCATCACCAGACGATATGAACCTGCACCCCATTCGCTATCAATGGGCATACGATCTGTACAATCAGGCAGTGCGCAACACATGGTTTCCTCACGAGATAACCTTGCATGAGGACATACAGGATTGGATGAAAATGACCGAAGACGAGAGGCATGCGGTGAAGTTTCTGATGGCATTCTTCAATCCGGCGGAGCTTATCGTAAACCGCTCAATCGCTCTGGGTATTTATCCCTACATCAAAGCACCGGAGGCGCATCTTTATCTTGCCAAGCAAATGTGGGAGGAGGCCAATCACTGCGTGGCTTTTGAGTATGTGCTCCAGACCTTTCCTTTTGACAGGGAGAAAGTATTTTCCATTCACCTGGAAGTGCCGTCCATGCTTCAGAAAGAGGAGTACATCAACAAGTACATGCGCAGAATGACGGAGGAAAACATAGACATATCAAGCATTGACGGCAAGAAGGACTTTTTGAGAAACCTGGTAGCCACCAACATAGTGATGGAGGGAGTGTGGTTTTATTCGGGCTTCATGGTGGCCTTGTCTTTCAGGCAGAGAAACCTCCTCAGGAACTTCGGCTCAATGATCAACTGGGTTTTGAGGGATGAGTCATTGCACCTCAAGTTTGGCATGAACTTGATACTCAATATTCTTGAGGAAAACCCGGAGCTTCTCACCGGAGAGTTTGCCGCCGAAATAAGAGATATAATAATAGAGGGTGTTGATTTGGAGACAGCTTACAACAAAGATCTTTTCCCGAACGGCATCTTGGGCCTCAATGCGCAATACGTAAACCAGTATGTGCAATATGTGGCAGACCGCCGTTTGGAAGAACTTGGATTGCCAAAGCATTACAATGTGTCCAATCCGGCAAAGTGGATGAGCGCCGCTACTGATGTGTTTGAACTCGTTAACTTCTTTGAAGCACAAAACACAAGTTATGAGGTGGACGCTCATGGCACGAATGTTCCGCAAAAGCAGGCCGCGGAGCCTGAAGTGGAAAAGGCCGCCTCCTAAGATATAGGACTGATACAATAAAAAAATGGCACAAAAAAAGACAAGGGTTGCTTTGAATGGATGCGGACGCATAGGCAGAGCTTTTTTGAAGCTTGCCCACGATAGAGAAGAGCTTGAGCTGGTGGCGGTCAACGACCTGGGTGATGCGGAAAATATCGCTTACTTAATAAAGTACGATTCGGTATATGGCAAAAGCCATATACCGGTGTCGGTGTCCGGTGACAAGGCTTCAATTATATTGGGTGAGCAGGAAATAAAGTTTTTGTCGGAAAGAGATCCTTCCAACCTTCCATGGAAAGAACTTGATATTGATGTGGTGGTGGAAGCCACCGGTATCTTCGCAGGCTTTGAAAAGTCCAAGGTACACCTTGATGCCGGAGCAAAGAGGGTGGTTATAACAGCACCCGTCAAAGACGAGCCGGATGGCATATCCGGAGGTACTGTGCTCTTGGGCATCAATGAAGACGATTTGAAAACCTGCACCATCTCTTCAAATGCATCCTGCACCACCAACGCCGCAAGTCCCCTCATTGCCATTCTTGATGAAACTATCGGCATAGAAAAAGCATTGCTCAATACCGTGCACGGATACACAGGGACGCAGTCTTTGGTGGACGGTCCTTCAAAGAAAGGCTTTAGAGAAGGCCGGGCCGCGGCCGCAAACATAGTGCCGTCTTCAACGGGCGCCGCCATTGCCGTTACTAAGGCTTTTCCGAAGCTTACCGGGCTTTTTGACGGAGTCTCCATGCGCGTGCCCGTCATTGCCGGATCTATTGTGGACGTAACATTTATCGCAAAGAGAGATACCACTGATGCGGAGGTAAACGAGCTTTTGACTCGTGCATCCCGCGATCCGCGGTGGGAGAAGATATTTGCCGTAACGGAAGAAGATCTTGTTTCAACCGACATACTGGGAAGCTCTTTTGCCTCCATTGCCGATTTGCAGTTTACACGTGTTGTGGGCGGCAACCTGGTAAAAATCCTCGCATGGTACGATAATGAAATGGGGTATACCCATACGCTGGTAGATCATGTGGTGAAAACGGGTTCCCATTTGTAAAAATGAAAATATATATAGGAGCAGATCACGCGGGCTTTGCACACAAGGCTCATATCTCTGACTCTCTCAGAGACAGCGGCCTTAACGTGATTGACTGCGGCAATACTGTTTATGATGAGAATGACGATTATCCGGACTTCGTGGTAAAAGTTGCCCGCGAAGTGTCGCTCAGCCCGCAGGACTCCGTGGGTATTGTTATCGGTGGGTCGGGGCAGGGAGAGGCAATGGTTGCCAACCGCTTTCGCCATGTAAGGGCGGCGGTGTTTTATCATCCAAAACAAACCATCACTTCGGGCGAATCAATGATAAGCCTGGTGCGTGAGCACAATGATGCCAATGTACTCTCTCTGGGGGCGAGGTTTCTCTCCCAGGAAGAGGCCGTGGCCGCAGTGCGCACTTTCCTTGATACGGCGTTTTCCGAAGAAGAGAGGCATCGCCGCAGAATAAGCAAGATGGATAAAATACATGAATAGATCTATCGTACCGGCAATACTGTCGCCGAGCCTTGGCGACATAAAAGGAAAACTTTTATCCCTCAAGGGTTTTGCAAGGGAAGTGCAGATAGACGTGGTGGATGGAGTGCTTGCTCCTTTGAAGACCTGGCCTTACACAGACGAAGAAAGCTTCGCAAAGATTTTGCGCGAAGAGGAGACACTGCCGTACTGGGAAGATTTTTCTTTTGAGTTTGATTGCATGGTAAAAAACCCCAAACAGGAAGTGGAGCGTTTTGTTATGGCCGGAGCGGAGAGGGTGGTGGTGCATGCGGAAGCTTTTGCCTCGCCCATGGACTGCTCGGAGTTTCTGTCTTCTTTCAAAGCCAAATATTCTTCGGGTTCGCTTTTGGATGTTTTGGCGGGCATTGCTTTCAAACCGGATGCAATAGTTGATGATTTTTCGGATGCCATAAAAGAAGCGCATTTTGTGCAGGTGATGGGCATCTTAAATATAGGCCGCCAGGGACAACGGTTTGATGAGAGGACTTTTTCTCTTGTGGAGAAAATAAGGTCTATTGCTCCGGAAAAAGATATTTCAGTTGACGGCGGAGTGTCTTTGGACAATGCCTCGGCTCTTTTTGAAAGCGGCGCTAATCGTCTGGTGGTGGGTTCGGCAATATTCAACAGTGAAAATATTTCTGAAACCATTGAAGAGTTTCGCAGTCTGATATAATAAAACCGCAGCAGTTTTTGTGAGTATCTTTCACATGAATATAGAAAATCTGGACGACAAAAAAGTAAGAGAGCTTGAGGTAAAAGCCAACGAAATACGCCAGACAATTATTGAAGCGCTGGTGGAGGCCAAATCGGGGCACTCTGCAGGGCCCCTTGGCATGGCGGATATTTTTACTCTGCTTTATTTTCATGTCCTGAAGCATGATCCCAAAAATCCCCACTGGGAAGATCGCGACAGGCTGGTGCTTTCAAACGGCCATATATGTCCCGTGCTTTATGCCGCCATGGCTCATGCGGGATATGCCGATGTTGAGGAGTACAAGAAAACTTTGAGAAAAATGGGAAGCAAGTTTCAGGGGCATCCTCACAGAGAGTTTTTCCCGGCTCTTGAGACAAGCTCCGGCCCTCTTGGTTCCGGCCTCTCACAGGCTGTCGGTATGGCTTTGGCGGACAGGATAGACAAAGGTCGCACTTCGGACAGGTTTTTTTATTGCCTCATGAGCGATGGGGAGCTTAATGCCGGCAATTCCTGGGAGGCGGCCATGCTTGCCGGCAAAGAGAGGTTGCACAATCTCATTGCCATTGTAGATAGGAACAACATTCAGATTGAAGGATTCACCGAAGACATCATGCCTCTGGAGCCTTTGGCAGAAAAGTGGAAAACATGGAATTGGCACGTCATTGAAGTGGACGGGCACAATTTTCTGGAAATGAATGCCGCTATCCATGAAGCTAAGGCGGTATTTGAAAAACCCTCCGTCATCATTGCTCGCACCATTCCTGGCAAGGGAGTCTCTTATATGGAACGTGATTACCGCTGGCACGGTACGCCGCCAGGCATAGCGGATATGGCAGGGGAGCCGCCAAAAGCCGATCAGGCCAAAATTGCCCTTGAGGAATTGCGTTCTCTGGGAGGGAAGTTAAAGAGTGGATATCACAATGATTGATTTAAAAACCACTTTGCAAAACACGCATATTCCGTTGCTACGGAATTGCTCCGCTCGCGCCGCCGCGCTCCGCGAGGTTTTTCAAAGTGGTTTTTGTGTATAGAATATAGATGATGCAAGAACTCAATCCAAAATTTTTTACAGATGACGTGGAGCAGATTCCCATTCGCCAGGGATTCGGTGAAGGTCTGCTTGCGGCCGCTGAAGCGGATGAAAGGGTAGTGGGACTTTGCGCCGATCTGACGGAGTCTACAAAGATGAATCTTTTTGCGGATAAGTTTCCGGAAAGATTTGTGCAGATAGGCGTTGCCGAACAAAATCTCGCCACTGTAGCCTCCGGCATGGCCGCCATGGGCAAGATTCCTTTCATATCTTCTTATGCCATGTTTAGTCCGGGGCGAAACTGGGAGCAAATCCGCACCACCATTGCCTATAATGACAGGCCGGTAAAAATTGTCGGAAGCCATGCCGGCATTTCCGTAGGTCCAGATGGTGGCACGCACCAGGCCGTGGAAGACATCGCCATCATGCGCGTTATCCCAAATATGATCGTCCTTTCTCCCTGCGACTCAATAGAGGCCAAAAAGGCGACTATCGCCGCGGCAAAGACAGATACTCCTGCATATATTCGTCTGGCTCGCGAGAAAACGCCGGTTATCACGACAGAAGAAACCCCTTTTGAAATTGGCAAAGCGCAGGTTTTCTGGGGAGAAGGGGAAGCAAATCCTGAGGTGGGAATTATCGCTACCGGCTCGCTTCTTTATAAAGCGCTCCGCGCCGCCAAAGAGCTTGAGGAAGGGGGAATAAAGGTAAAGCTTTTGAATATGGCCACCATCAAGCCTTTGGACAAGGCGGCTGTCATAGCCCTTGCCAAGGCGGCAAAGCACGGAATTGTCTCTGTAGAAGAGCATCAGGTGGCAGGAGGTCTTGGTTCTGCTATTGCCGAAGTTTTGGCGGAAAATCATCCCACCAGGCAGGTTTTCATAGGCGTTCACGATACGTTTGGCCAGTCCGGTACTCCGGCAGAGCTTATTGCCTACTACAAAATGGACACGCCGGATATTGTTGAGGCCGTAAAGAAGCTCCTGCCCTAAATACACAGGCAAGGCCTGTGTATGGGAGAGGTGTGGATAAC
>CAZKKF010000001.1:55536-108585 GCA_964553285.1 uncultured Candidatus Saccharibacteria bacterium
CCCAAAAGCGGGGGGGGGGGGTATTATTTAGGGAAGCTTAATAATATTTTGGCTTTAATCTAAATGAAAAAATACATTCTGGGGCTCGGTTTGGCGGTGATTATTTCCGTGGCACCCGCGAGCGCTATAGCTCAAAGTACAACCATAGTAGAGCTTCAAAACCAGATACGTATATTGACCGAGCGGCTTCAATCCCTGATAGCCCAGCAGTCGGGAGTATCGGTAATGCCTTCGCCAACCACACCGATGGGAATGCCGGCCGCTTCCTCTGCAGGCAACAGCCAAAACTCTTCAGGCAAATTCAGGGTCGGAGAGGTTGTGAGAGCAGATACAAATATATCGGTGAGATCAAGTCCTGCTGTCATTGATGGTATCGTTCAACTTGCCGGAGGCCAGTATTACGGAAGTAGCAATAAATTAGGTGTTCAGCCCAGCGGTGCGCAGGGACGCGTTGTGGACGGACCATTTTACAGCTCGATGCAAACCGATACCTATGTTTGGTGGAAGATTGATTATGACAATGGCGTAGACGGTTATAGCGCTGAAGACTTTCTTTCCAGGGTAGAGGGTGGTCTGAATCCGATAACAAACACGCAGGCACGGGTTGATATAAAAGCAAACGGTCTCGACAAAATCACAAACTTTGATCCCAGTACCACGCTTACCATCTCATGGACTGCAAGTCCGGAAATAAGGGCTTGCGAACTTACGGGAGTCGGCGTTAATACGACTAATGTTAACGGACCAAGCACCATGTCTTCCGGAGTCAGCGCCCAAACCGGCAATGTCTTGACTCATCAGCCTGGAAGCGCCTGGTACCCAAGGCCGCTACCTGGCTATACCGCCGTCTATGGTATATCTTGCGAGAGATATGACGCTCGCGGATCCCTCATTCAAGGCGCAGCTGTCAGAGACACTGTGGAAGTTACCATTGCTTCCGCGGTGACGCCGCCGGTGGATGAACGACGCCCAACCATCAGGTCGTCTGCTACCAGTGTCAAGTCCGGTGAGCAGTTCACTCTGTATTTAGGCAAGTATCCCGCAAACGCTTCCTCGTGGACATTGAGCCATAACTGTCCGTCAGGGTTTGTTATAAGTCAAAAGGGCGGAAGCAGTTGTAGTAGCGGTAGTCAGAGAGAAGAAGATGTAGTTACCCTTACTAGAAACGTTTCTCCTAATGTTAATCATGAGTGGCCAATAACAATCACCAACAACTCCGGCACCTCGCAAACTATTGTGTACTGGTTTAATGCTTTTGACGCGAATGGTCGTGGTTTAGGTGGTGTTACCGAATCGGTTTCTGTTGACCCAGTCTCTATACCTGTCCCATCAACCGCCACTCTTTCTGCCTCTCCGAGTATCATCACGGCCGGGCAAACGTCTGTTCTTATGCCGAATGCCTCGGGTGTGCTTGCATGTAGTATGTCCGCGGATACGGGGGAGATGATGTCTTTTGGAGGTCTTGGCGTGCCGATAACGGTCAAACCAACCCGCACCACGACCTATACCCTGAACTGTTACAAGATAAATACTGCAAGCGATGTCGTTTCGGCGAGAACCACAGTTACTGTCCAGCCGGTCACAACCACGCCAAATGCTCCTATGGTTACACTCTCCGTTAGTCCAAATACAATAACCCCCGGGCAATCCGCTACTGTCGCTTGGTCTTCCACCAACGCCACAAGCTGTAGGATGAAGCTAAGCACGGGGTGGGATTTTGCAGAGCCTCTCTCGGGTTCCTACTCGGTTTCTCCGACACAGGATGTAACATACACCATGACCTGTGCGAACTCAGCCGGTCTGTCATCCAGTGACACTGCATCATTGAAAGTAACCCAAACGACCCCCTCAATCCCGCCCCCTACTGTTATTCCTCCGGCGGGACAGCCTGTCGTCAACTTCTCGGCCAGTTCGCTGTCTGTTCCCGCGGCAAGCGCCCTGACTCTGACACTTGATGCGAGAAACGTTGGATATTGTCTATGGCCTTATGCCGCAAGCGGACCTTACAGAGTAAGTACGTTCCCGGTATCCATGACCATTTATCCGACCCAGACCACCACTTACCACGCTCGATGCTTTGACAAAGCCGACAAAGAGGTGGCCACAAGAAACGTTACCGTAACTGTCCAATCTGTTAAACCTCCATTTGTACCGCCCACCGTGCCGCCCGGAGGAGAAGAGGAAGAAATCAACCAGTTCCTGGAGGCAAGCGCATACCAGGGTCTTCAGGCTCTGCTCCTGCAACTCTCAAGAATGCTCGGCAACTAAAGCTCTTTGCCGCCGGCACCAAGCCCTTGTTCGCACCAAACACACCCGATGGCAAATCGGGTGTGTTTGTGTGTATATATGAAACCTTCGCAAATACACAGGCCTTGCCTGTGTATGAGGGCGGGATATATGAAATATCTTTGTTCCAGGTATAATGTATGTACCAAAAATATTATGGAAGGGCCAAGGCAATACGAAGATTTTTCCGATAGAGAAACTGTTCCCGAAATAGCCGGCAAGGTGAGAGGGGAGATGTATGCCGAGCTTCTGGACGAGATGGTGTCCGGAATGGAAGAGGGCGGCGATATAAAGCCCATAGCAAGCCCCGGCGAAATAGAGGCCCTGGAGGCGGGCGAGAAGATAGACAGGACACCCTACCTTTCCGATGTCTTGGCGCGGCTCGCCGCAGAAAAAGATCTAAGCGAGGACGAAAGAGAAGAGCTTGAGGGGCTGATATTCAACTAAAGAGCCTTTAGTGCGTACTCGGCCGGAGCTTCTTTTATAAAGCGCTCTACCTCTCCTCTTGGAAGCAGTCCCTCTTGTGCGCCGATTTTGCCCACCACGGACATGGAGTTAATTGGCCCCCAAAGCAAAGCTTCTTCAAATGTTTTTCCAAGTGCGAGGGCGCTTGCAACAGTTGAGGAGAAAGCATCTCCCGCGCCTGTTCTTTCAAAGGCGGGCTCTTTTTCAGGATAAACAGGCACAAACCACATTTTCTCTCCGTCATAAGCGTATGCTCCCTTGGGGCCGTCTGTGACCACGACAAGCCTTGGGCCCAAAACGTGCATCTGTGTCAGAAGCTCTTTGTGGGACACTTTTTCCTTAAGGCCAAGTATCAGATGCGCTTCTTCGGTGTTGCAGAATATTATTTCTGATCTCTTGTATATACGGCTTAGCCTTTCCTTGCCAAGCTTCATTTGGAAAGTGCCCGGCTGGAAAGCCAGTTTTATTTCCTGCTCTTTTTCAAGCCAGTCCGCTATCTCGTCGTGAAAATCCGCCGATGTTTCTCCCAGAGAAGACAGGTACACCCACTTTGGGGAGACTTTGGGCAGGGAGTAGGGGAAGACTTCGTGCTTGATGAGTATGGTGCGCTCGTTTTCATACCAGAGCACATAGTGGTAATTGGTCTTTACTCCTTTGTGTACTTTGACATACGAAGTGTCAACTCTGCCTTTCTTCAGGGAGTCAATACATGCTTGTCCGTCATGGTCATTGCCCAGGTTTGTGATAATTGACGAAGAAAGGCCCAGGCGCGCGGCGGATACTGCGGCATTGGGGCTGTTGCCCACGGCAGGCACTATGGTTACGTCCTCAAACGGCACTTTGTCGCCAAACCTAAAACCCAAAATGCAATTTGTTCTGTCCACACTGCAGGTAACTTCGGCATCTTTGATGCGAATGAAAGCGTCTATCGTAATATCTCCTATGGCTAGAAAATCGGGCTCTTTTTTGAATAAGTTCATATCTCAATTATAGACTGGGGCGGGCATAAGTCCAAAAAAGTTGTCATGGTATAATCCAGTGCATGACATACCGAGAGATAATCCAAAGAGCAAAAGACGAGGGCCGTGCTATAGGGCACTTTAATTTTTCAAATCTGGAAGGTTTGCAGGCTGTTATTTCCGCCGCAGAGAAGGCGAGCGTGCCTGTCATTGTCGGAGTATCGGAAGGCGAGAGAGATCACATGGGAGAAGATCAGGTGGTGGCACTGGTTGAGAGCCTGCGCAAGAGCGCCTCTGTGCCTATATTTCTCAACGCCGACCACACCTATTCGCTTGAGAGAGCCAAGAGAGTGGTTGATCTGGGTTTTGACTCAGTGGTGGTTGACGGCTCTAAGATGACATTTGAAGAGAATGTGGCTTTTGCAAAAGAGGTGGTGGAATATGCCGCCCAAAAAAAACCTCAAATGATAATTGAGGGTGAGATAGGCTTTATAGGCGCCTCGTCAAAGATATTGGATGAAATACCGGAGGGTGCGGCGGTGGAAGAAGACATGCTCACCACTCCCGAACAGGCCAGAGATTTTACGGAGAAAACAGGCGTACACATGCTTGCGCCGGCGGTGGGCACTATACACGGCATGGTGCGCAGTCTGCCGAATCCGAGAATAAGGTTTGAAAGAGTGAGAGAAATATCTCAGGCTTCTGGTCTTCCGCTGGTGCTTCATGGCGGCTCCGGCTCAAACAAAGAAGACATGGCCAAGGCCATTTTGGCCGGTGTCTCGGTGGTGCACATAAATACCGAGCTTCGCCTGGCTATGAAGAGAGGCATTACCGACTTTCTGTCGGATCACCCGGAGGAGATAGCTCCTTACAAATATATGCGAAGCGGAATGCAGGAAATGGAAAAAGTGGCGGCGGAATATCTCAAGCTTTTTTCCGACCCGCAAGCCTTTTTGTCCACCCGGCAATAAACATGGACGACACTTCCATACAGGATATAAAAAAGTTTTTCAAAGGCGAGGTGCGCTCCGACAGCGATACGCTGAGTAAGTTTTCCAAGGACGCGAGCTTGTTTACCGTAAGCCCCAGCGTGGTCCTGTCGCCAAAAGACGCCAATGACATAGCCTCTGTGGTGCGGTTTGCGGCGGAGAAAAAGAGAGGCGGCGCGGACGGTATGTCTATAACTGTCCGCGCCGCAGGCTCGTGCATGTCCGGCGGCTCTTTGAACGACTCTATCATTTTGGACACCACATCCCACATGCAGGGCGTGCTCGGCTTTTCCAGGCAGTCTGCGGAGGTATTGCCCGGCACTTTCTACAGGGATTTTGAAAAGGCCACTTTGGAGAAGGGTTTGCTCTTGCCATGCTTCACTGCCTCAAAAAACCTGTGTGCAATAGGCGGCATGATAGGCAACAACTCCGCCGGAGAAAAAACTCTAAGTTACGGCAAGATGGAGGATTTTGTGGAAGAGCTTAATGTGGTTTTTGCCGATGGAAAGGAGAGGGTAGTGCGGCCCCTCAATGAAAAAGAGCTTGCAGAAAAGAAAGGCCTTCAGGATTTTGAAGGCGAAGTGTACAGAAAGCTTGATGATTTGATTGTAGGCAACCGGAGTTTGATTGATTCAGAGAAGCCAAATGTCTCCAAAAACTCCGCCGGATATTATTTGTGGAACGTGAAGCATGACGGGCTTTTTGATTTGTGCAAATTGCTCACCGGCGCCCAGGGTACATTGGGCATTGTGACCAAGGCCAAGATCAAGCTTGTCAAAACAAAGCCTCACTCTGCCTTGGTGGTGATGTTTATGCCGAATATTGAGCGGCTTGGTGAAGTGGTAAACAGCTTCCTTTCTTTCAATCCGGAAACTCTTGAGTCTTATGACGACAGCACTCTCAAGCTTGCATTGCGGTTCCTGCCCGAGCTTGCAAGAGGCATGAAGGCAAGTAATTTCCTCAAACTGGGCCTGTCTTTCCTGCCTGAGCTCGGCATGGCTCTGAAGAGCGGCCTGCCGAAGTTTGTGCTCATTGCGGAGTTTACCGGAGAGAGCAGTACGGATGCCTTGGACAAAGCAAAAGAGGCGAGGGATAGCATGACGGGCTACGGATATGCAATGCGAATCGCAGAAAGCGAGGTCGAAGCGGAAAAATACTGGACGGTGCGAAGAGAGAGCTTCAACCTCCTGCGCAAGCATGTGCGCGGCCGCCGCACCGCGCCTTTTATAGACGACGTGGTGGTAAAGCCCGACCACCTGCCGGAGTTTCTCCCGCGTTTAAGAAAAATACTCGATGAGGCAAGGCTTCTATACACCATCGCGGGTCACGCTGGAGACGGCAATTTTCATGTCATTCCTCTTATGGATATGACAGACGAGCGCAACAAAGATCTCATCATAGACATATCGGAAAAAGTCTATTCGCTGGTAGGGGGGTACCGGGGTTCCATTACCGCCGAGCACAATGACGGCATCATCAGGACTCCGTTCCTTGGCAAGATGTATTCTCCGGAGATGCTCAATCTCTTCAAAAAAACAAAAGACATTTTTGATCCATTGGGCATATTTAATCCGGGCAAGAAGGTTCCAAGCGGGGGGAAGGGCACTTTTGAGTATATCAAGAGCCATATATAAAATGGCTCTGCTCGGCCCTATTTTCTGGTTTACGGCCGCAAAAGCCGGCCTGTAATTGACTTTTGGGGTGAAATATGATAGTATTAGGGGATAGGGCCTTTACGGGCCCTCATTGATTTTTTATACAACAAGGTTATACTGTCCAACCATGCTTAAGTTGAGCGCCAAAATAAGAGATCCCAAGGCATCCCTCGTTACCCTCAGAGCGGAGGGCCTTATGCCTGCTGTTTACTACGGCAAAAAGACCGAGTCCACTCCCATATCCATATCGCAAAAAGAATTTACCAAGCTTTTTGAGCAGGCCGGAGAATCCACTGTTATCTCCATGAATGCAGACGGTACAGAGGTGGAGGTGCTTATACACGAAGTTGACCATGACCCCGTTACGGGAGAGTTGAGGCACGCAGATTTCTACGCCTTTGAAAAGGGACACAAGCTTACCGTGCAGGTACCTATAGAGTTCGAAGGAGTGTCCGCCGCCGCAAAGGCCGGTGCGCAGATAGTGAAGGTTATGCACGAGGTTGAGGTTGAAGCTCTTCCCAAGGATTTGCCGCATGCTGTTGTGGTGGACCTTTCAAGGCTTGAGAAGGTTGGCGACCATGTTACCGTGGCCGACGTGTCTTTGCCTGCGGGAGTTTCCATCATCGCATCGCCTGAAGACGTCATCGTGTCTGCCTCACAGCCCCACGAAGAAAAAGAAGAAGAGGCCGCTCCTGTTGATCTCTCCGCTATTGAGGTTGAGAAGAAAGGCAAGCAGGATGAAGCCGGAGAAGAATCTTCCGGAGGAAACTCTTCCGAATCATAAAAATACTCTCATAAAGCCGCCCAACAGGGCGGTTTTATACAGGGCTTCTTTGTTTTGGTATAATAAACTTTATGCGAATACTTCGTTTTGCGCTTGTACTTTTTTTGTCCGCCGGACTCATGGCGCCCTACATGATGCCGGGCATTGCGGAGGCACAGCTCACTCCCCAGGAAAGGGAGCGTCTTCAGGCCGAATACGACCAGCTCCAAAGAGAGATAGACGAATGGAATAAAGTCCTGACCGAAACCAGGGCGCAGAAAAACACTTTGCAGGGCGATGTTACCGCCCTAAACGCCCAGATAAAGCAGGCCGAAGCCGCCATCTCGCAGAGGAACATAATCATAGGCCGCATAGGAAGCGAGATAAACAACAGAACGGCAACAATAAGCTCCCTTGAGGACAAGATAGAAAGGGGCAAGGTTTCCATGGCGGAGCTCATAAGAAGAAAGAATGAACTTGATTCGTATTCGCTGGTTGAGGCGATGCTTTCCACCGAAGATTTGTCGGAGTTTTTTTCTGACGCGGATTCTTTTAGCACCATAAAACGCAATCTTCATAGCCTGTTTTTTGATGTTCGCATGACAAGGGCGGAGACGGAAAAAGAACGCCTTGAATTGCAGTCCAAGAGAGACGAAGAACTTGATGCCCGCCGTGAGGTAGAGGCAAAGAAGCGGCAGATAGCAACAGCCGAAGCCGAAAAGAAAGAGCTATTGGCCATCGCCACAGAGCAGGAAAGGTCTTATCAGGCGGTGCTTGCCGAGAGGCAGGCCCGTGCCACTCAAATCAGGGCGGCGCTTTTCCCTCTGGCTAACGTGGACCAGGCCATACCGTTTGGTACGGCGCTTCAGTATGCCCAGGCCGCAAGCGCAAAGACAGGCGTTCGCCCCGCCTTCCTCCTTGCCATTATCCAGCAGGAGTCGGCCTTGGGCGCCAATACCGGCTCGTGCGTCATCACCGATGTAACTTCCGGACAGACCAAGAATATTCGAACGGAAAATGTCTTCTCAAACGGCATCCACCCCACAAGAGACTTGCCGCCGCTCCAGTCCATACTAAAAGACCTGGGCCGCAATCCGCTTGAGACCAGGGTTTCCTGCCCTGTGGCGGGAGTGGCAGGCTACGGAGGAGCCATGGGTCCGGCTCAGTTTATTCCTTCCACCTGGAACCTGATAAAGAACAAGCTTGTTGCGGCTCTGGGCAAGGCCGCCCCTGACCCTTGGAACCCTGCCGATGCCTTTATGGCCTCTGCCGTCCTCCTTGCGGACAACATGGGAAATACGGGCGACAAGCGCGTGGATGAGCGTACGGCCGCCTGCCGCTACTACTCCGGCCGCACCTGCTATACCAACGGCCAGGCCAACGTGGGGCTCTCTTATGGCAACCAGGTTCTAACTCGCGCCGATAATATCCAGAAAGACGTGGACTTCTTGCAAAATATATAATTTCTTGCTAAGGTGTCAGCGATGAAAAAAGAGATCCATCCGGAAAACTACAGAAAAGTCATCTTCCACGACAACTCAAGCGGGGAGCGTTTTCTCATTGGCTCAACCATCGCTTCCGAAGAGACCGACAAGTGGACGGACGGCAAGGACTATCCGGTGCACAGAGTGGAAATTTCCTCCGCTTCGCACCCTTTCTACACCGGCAACGAAAAAGTGCTTGATGCCGCCGGCCGAGTGGAGAAGTTCAGGGCAAAGAGAGCCAAGGCTTCGGCAAAGTAAGGCTTGTTTTGATGCTTGAAACGGGCGCCGACATTGTGTCGGCGCCCGTTTGCGCTGTAGAATACAACAAACGATTATGTCCCAACAAGACCTATCCCAATATCTGAACAATCCAAAAACCGCCTTTCTGGGCCAGGCTTACAGGGATATTTTGCAAAAACAGGAGGAGCTATCTGCTCTTTCGGCTGATTCAGGTCTTGCAGAGCTCGCCGAAGAAGAGATGAAGTCTCTCTCCGCCCAGGCCTCGGAGCTAAAAGCCCAGATGGATGATATTTTGGAGAGTGAGAAGGCCGAAGAGGAGTTCCCGAACGAAATAGTACTTGAGGTCAGGGCTGGAGCGGGCGGCGAAGAGGCGGCTCTCTTTGCTGAGGAGCTATCGGTGATGTACAGGCGTTTTGCCGAGCGCAGAGGCTGGTCTTTTGTGGCAGTTGACGAGTCCCCAAGCTCTCTGGGAGGGTACAAGGAGGCTTCTTTTGAAATACGCGGCAAAGACGTGTATCGTACTTTGCGTTTTGAGACAGGGGTGCATCGCATCCAAAGAGTGCCCGCAACGGAGAAATCCGGACGCGTGCATACCTCCACCGCCTCCGTGGCCATTCTTCCGATGCGAAAGAAGCTTTCCGTGGAGATAAACCCTGCGGATCTGGAGATAGAGTTTTCCCGCTCGGGCGGCGCGGGCGGCCAAAACGTCAACAAAGTGGAGACGGCCGTGCGCATTATCCACAAGCCAACGGGCATTGACGTGCGCTCCACGGCGGAGAGAAGCCAGCAGAAAAACAGGGAAAAGGCCATGGCCATATTGCAGGCCAAGGTGGAGGCTCTGGAAGAAGAAAAAGCCGCCAAGTCTCTTTCTTCGGAGAGGAAATCCCAAATAGGCACAGGCGACAGGTCGGAAAAGATTCGCACCTACAATGTTTTGCAGGACAGAGTGACGGATCACCGCATAAAAGAGTCCTGGCACAACCTGGATTCGGTCTTTGACGGGGATATGGAGGCCATATTGTCCGCCGTGGCTCAAAGGGCCGATTCCGGCCTTGCTTTTGAGGAGGGGGAAGAATAAGGCAGGAGCCATTTGCCAATCGTCCAAGCCTTTGTTACAATCTCTGCCTGTCTGAATATGAGTAAAAACACCATAGAACAACCGCCTTCCATGGAAGCCCTATTTGATGTCGGGGCCCATTTTGGCGTGTCCCGCTCCCGCAGACATCCTTCGGTTAAGCCTTTTATCTTTGGCACCAAGGATAAGGTGGAGATTTTTGACCTGGAGAAGACGCTTATCGCTTTGTCTGCCGCTGAGAACCTTGCTTCCGAGATAGGAGCCAAGGGCGGCACCATTGTTTTCGTAGGCGGCAAAAACGAGGCGCGTGAGGCGGTAAAGACCGTGGCCCAGTCCGCAGGGCTGCCGTTTGTTGCTGGACGATTTATCGGCGGCTCTCTCACAAACTTCCCGGAGATAAGGAAGCGCATCAACCGCATGGAAGATCTGACTTCCCAGAAGGAGAAGGGCGAGCTCGCCAAGTACACAAAAAAAGAAAGGCTTCTCATAGACAAGGAAATAGCAAAGCTTCAGGAAAAGTTTTCTGGTATTTCTTCTTTGAAGTCTCTTCCCCAGGCCATGTTTGTGGTTGACCCCAGGAGAGAGCATATCGCCGTTGCCGAGGCAAACAGGATGAAGATTCCGGTTATAGCTCTTGCAAGCTCCGACTGCAACCTATCAAGTATTGAAGCTCCCATACCGGCAAACGATGCCACTATCAAGAGCATAAGGTTCTTCACGGAGCGCATTGCCTCGGCTTTCCAGCAGGGCAAGAAGCTCGCAGCAGACAAAAAGCCCGCCGCAGCGCAGGTTGAGGAATCTCCTGCGGGCAAGGAATAGTTTGTTATACTGGTGCGGTGAGATTTATATTGGCCGTTTGATTTGACTACTCATGGATATTTCAACAGAAAAAGTAAAAGAGCTTAGAGACAGGACCGGCGTTTCCATAATGCAGTGCAGGAAGGCTCTTGAGGAAGCAGGAGGGGACGAGGAGAAGGCACTTATTATTTTGCGCAAGAAAAGCGGCGACATTGCCGCCAAGAAGGCGGATAGAGTGCTCGGAGCAAGCGCCGTGCAGTCTTATGTGCACGCCTCCGGTGGCATAGGCGCCATGGTGGAGCTTTCCTGCGAGACCGACTTCGTAGCAAAGAACGAAGAGTTCAAGCGCTCCGCTTATGACATCGCCATGCATATCGCGGCCACCAACCCGCAGTTTCTCTCTGTAGACGACGTATCTGAAGAAGCCAAAGCCAAGGCGGCCGAAGCTTTCCAAAACGAAGTGGCGGACAAGCCGGATGATCTGAAGCAAAAGATAATGGACGGCAAGCTCAAGAGCTTTTTTGCCGAGCAGGCATTGCTTGACCAGCCGTTCATCAAAAATCCGGAGATTCTTGTCAAAGATATCGTATCCGGTCTTTCTCAGAAGTTTGGCGAAAGGGTTGAGATTCGCCGGTTTGTTAGGTTCTCCCCGGACAACTAATGGTTGTTTTAATCTTTTATATATCCCTGGCTATAGCAAGTCTGATGCTTGCGGTGAAGATCTATGAAGCAAGGAGGCGTAAGAGAAGCGTTGTCTACAAAGTATTTTCATATTTTGATGAGTGGACGCATTTTGCCGTCTCCAAGGTGCTTGGTGCGGTGAGGCGGATACTTTCTTCCGCATATAATTTTTTGGTTCATGAATTGCCAAAAAGAGTATATGATTTTCTGGTGCGCTGTATTGCCTATGTGCGCAGTCTGTACGATCGCTCCATGATATTTGCCAGAGGAGTGCAGAGGCTAAAATCCAACCCCAAGGTGTCTTCTTTCCTGCGGGATATTGAGCAGGCAAAGAAGGAAATAAGAGCCAACAAAGACAGCAAGCCAAAAGGGGAGCCGAGAGAAGAAGAGGGGGAGTAGTTTTGCGTGTCGGCGGATAAAGCGATAATATGGCATTGTTCTGCTGTTAAGTAAGCCACCTTAGCTCAGTTGGTAGAGCAATACTTTTGTAAAGTATGGGTCGTCGGTTCGAGTCCGACAGGTGGCTCCAAGATTGTATTTTTTAGTTTGGTCGGTATTGAATTTGTAGAATTTACAAAATGTTGGCGAGGATAAAAACATCTCCTCCTATTGGCTTATTCGGTCTTGGGAAAATAATGCACTGGTTTTTGTCAGCGATATATTCTATCTCTCCGTCTTTGGCAAATACTTCTCCTGCGGTTAAGGTGTCAAAGTCGTTAAATTCTTTTACAAAGTAAAAATCATTTGTCTTTTTGGTTACGATTTTATCAATTTGTATCACACGTTGAGGCAGGTCATTCAATGTCACTTGATTATTTATAGCCCCAAATAAACTTAAAAATTGCTTAATGATATTAATGGTTAGCGGTAGATTTGTTTCCGTTTCCATCACAGAGCCGCACTCAACACATAACCCAACCTTGTCTTGCCTGCTCATATAGGCATCTGATGAGCCTGGAACCAAAGAGTCCCAGCCATGAGATACGATACCGACACTCAATTTACCGGCAACTTCAGCGTCTTCTTTTCTGCATATTATGAATGGTTCGGTTTTCCTGCTATTGCTGGCATGGAGATCCAGAAGGGCTTCACTTTCATCTAAAATATCCATTAGTTCTTTAGCTCTCCCGTGTTCAGGGGTGTTGCCGTTTTCGTCTCTAATAAAAAGCCGGTTGAGATTAGCATTTACCTCTCGTACGTTCTTTTCTATGGCTTCCGGGTTGGCAAAAACAAAATAGACTTTTCCTCTCTCAATATCTACTTCCTCTATAATCTTTTTTAAAGCAATAACCCCCACCTGCTCATTGCCATGAACTCCTGCAAAAATTGCAATGGTCTTACCTGGCCTATTACCTGTTTTTATTACAATATCCTTCACTTTTAGACTATTATACTGGCTCAATATCCTAAACGATACTGACTAATTTGTCTTATTGTTGGGGGGAATAGACATAGTGGTGAGGGTTTTGAAATAATCCAGCCTTGATGCTACCATGGCTACATGAGAGTAAAAGTTGCTAAAAATCAATATTTTACCGCTTTTTTTTGAGAAAGATGAGCTAGGTGGCTACACCGTAACCGTGCCATCTCTTCCCGGCCTTGTTACAGAGGGGAGAGATTTGGAGGATGCCAAGGTGATGGCCGAAGATGCTATCCGTTGCTATGTTGAGGGGTTGAAAAAGAGGAAACAGGAATTCTCCCCGGAAAAAGAAGTCGGCAGTTTTAGAATTGCGGCCTAAGTAAACTCCCGTGTTGGCCAGGCTGCGAACCGTATGATATGTAATACGAATAGCTTTTATTGCGAATCACTCTGTGCCGCCTTATCCGCTTCCGCTTTTTCTTTTTCTGCTTTCCAGATTGCTATGCGGGGGATTAGTTTTTCCATGTCCTCAATGCTCTTAAAGCCGTAATAGACATCATCTCCCACTACCAGAGCAGGTAGTTCGTTCTTGACCTTATTTATGGCAATGAGTGTTTCCATGGCAGATACCTCCAAGTTGTAATCAAATGAATATACTCGCAGATCGGGGTAGTCTTCTCGTAGCTTGGTTAGTACATAGCCTTGTCTGTCGCAGTCGCTACAGCCGCTTCCGTAAAAATAGATGACAGGCACGCTTCGCTCGCCGCACTTCTCATTGACTCTCTTGGCAAGGAGATAGTCTTTTATCTGGAGCAGGGAATAGTTTTTCTTGAGCACCATCACTTCGGGGTCGTTTGCTCCGCGCGTGTTTTCTGTGAACATCAGTTTTTCTCCGAGGAAAGAAAGTTCTCTTGAGAGTATTGTGTTGCCAACCTCTCTGCATGAGAACTCTTCAAGCAGGGCAGAGCGCACTTCGGATGAAAGCATGTCTATGGCTATGCCGTCCTGTATGAGGCGCAGATCGGCCATGCGCCTCTCGCTTAGGCGGTTTGATATTGAAAGGGCCGTAAAGAATATTATGGCCGTAATGACAAAAGCGTATATGTATTTTCTCCAGTCCAGGGGTTGTCTTTGCATTGATTTATCGCCAACTTATCTTCTTTGACAGGGCGGTGTTGTATACCGCTCTGCCGAGCCAAAAAGGCACCAGAAAGCCGTATAGAAAGAGAAAGTACAGTATGTCGCGGGAAAATACAAATCTGCCGTCAGTCATTCTTCTTGCTATATAGAGGATGGCTATTGCGAGGAATAACACCGCCAATGTGATGAGTGCCTGCGAACTTGTATTAATGAAGAACCAGTCAAAAGAAAAGCCGTCTCTAATGCTTGGCAGGCCTGTTATGGCGAGCCTCTCCATGGTGCTGTAGGTGTTTCTCAACATGGAAACCGTTATGATAGAAAACATAAATATGGCGGAGAATACAGACAATATTGCCAATGGCAATATAAGGAGGCCTATATCTCCGTACTTTCTGCGGAAAAGCATGGAGCGGTAGTCCAGGACATTGTTCAGAAAGCCGTAAGACCAGCGTAGGCGCTGGGTGTACAGGGTATTGATATTTTTTGGCCCCACTGTATATACGAAAGCATCGTGGGCATTTTCTATCTTGTGGTGGTGGCTTTGCATCCTTAGAGCCAGCTCAAAGTCTTCGGTGTGGTGCGCGTGCTTATATCCGCCAAGAGTGCGAAACACTTCCGTTCTGAATATGGAAAAAGGTCCGGGGGTAACATATATGGCGCCCATAAAAGAGAGCATTTTTCTGGTGAATACGCCCCAGGTGTACTCTATCTTTTGTATCCTCTGTATTATTGTTTTCGGCTCGTGAATGACTATCGCCGGGGTTACGGCCATGACTTCGGGGTTTTCAAAACGGGATACTATTCTCTTTAGGGATTTTTCGTGGGCAAAAGAGTCTGCATCAAGGCATCCTGCAAGCTCTCCTTTGGCCTTGGACAGGCCGAAGTTTAGCGCAGTGTGTTTGCCCCCGTTTTCTTTGGAGTATATGTATATGCTCGGCATCTCTTCGTATTTTTTTAGCGCTTCCAGTGTGCCGTCGGTGGAGCCGTCATTGACTACTATTATTTCCAAGCTTTCTTTGGGGTAGTCCAGATCAAGGAGGGAGTCTAAGGTTTTTGCTACGGTCTTCTCTTCGTTGAAGCAGGGCACTATTACGCTAACCAATGGGTAGTGTGCCGGAGAAAAATCGCCGCGGGCCTTGTCCTCCTTCAGAATATGCCTTTTTTCTATATAAGTGATGAGAAGAAAAACCTCAAAAAAGAGGGAAGTGAAAAGGACTGAATGTATGATTATGTCGCTCACGGCAGTAGGCTTATGGCCGAAGAATTATACCCCAAAACAGCCCAAAAACAATGCAGGCCGGAGTATTCTATTGGGTGATGAAAATGCCTCTGTTTTGGCGTATAATGCCCTGTATCAATGAGGAAAACATATACAGCAATAGAAGGCCAGGAAGCTTTGAAAGCCCACTTGTCTTCTCGTACCGACACTGAAGCACGAAGGATGGAGAGATACTTGTCTATGCCGGATCTTTCTCGTTTGCCGGGGAATCCTCTTAATGAACTTGTGGGAAGGGTGCTTGCTCTGCCGGCTTTTGCCGATTTTGACATAGTGGATACTCCTGAAATAGTACCCGTTGATGTCAGTTTTGACCTTTTTGATTTTGCTCCAAATCATCCCGCGCGTAGCAAGTCCGATACTTATTATGCTGATGATTCCAATATTTTGCGCACGCATACCACTATCATGTGGTACTACCACCTGCAGGAAGAAGAAGTGCGCGAACGTATGGCTCGCAATGAGCCCGTAGGATGTTTCTCTTTTGGCAAGGTCTATCGCAAGGACGAGATAGACAGACACCACATGAACGTCTTCCACCAGATAGACGGTTGGTATCTCGCTCCAAAAGACAAGGAGAAGATAGGGGATGAGGAACTAAAGAAAGTGCTCATGGATGTGGCCAGGGCCGCTTTTGGTAATGACGTAAAGTTTCGCTTCAATCCCGACACATTTCCGTACACTGATCCGTCTATTGAGATGGAGATAGATAAGGATGGAAAATGGATTGAAGTGCTTGGAAGCGGAGTGGTGAAGGGCAGCGTTTTGGACAAGCTCGGGGTGGATTCTTCCAAGTGGAATGGCTGGGCTTTCGGTTTTGGTCTTGAGCGCTTAGCTATCGTTTCTATGGATTTGCCTGATATAAGGCTTCTCTGGTCTGAGGATGAGCGCGTAAAGAAACAGTTGAAGCTTGGGCAGAAGTTTAAGGAAGTGAGCAAGTTTCCTCCGGCAATACGCGACATTTCTTTCATTGCGGGAGAAGGCTTTGTGCTAAATGATTATTTTGACGCTATCCGCGACATAGGCGGCGACAGCATGGAGGAAGTGGCAATGATAGACAGATACGAAAATGCCGAGAAGTTTGGAGCAGGCAAGACAAGCTACACCTTCCGCATAACTTATCGCGACTTAAACAAGACGCTTACAAGCGAAGAGGCAAACAGTCTTCATGCCCGCATTGAGCAGATGACGCAGAAAGACTTCGGCGCGGAGCTAAGAATATGAGCAACTGGATTTACAGAGTGGGCCTCTCTGAAAGCGAGGTAGAGGAGGATGCGCTCAAAAAAGCCGGTTTGAATTATCGCGTTGTGAACCCTCGTGAGCAGATGGTCGCTTCTGCAAAGAGTGTCTTGGGAAAGCCATACAAGCGTGGGGCAAGCGTGCTAAAAGACGCACCGGAAGCATTTGATTGCTCTTCGCTTGTGGCCTGGTTGGCAGTAGAAGCAGGGTTGGCTATACCGCGTATTACGATAGATCAATATGTTTTTTCCAAAAGAATTGAGGAGAAAGATTTGCAACCGGGAGATTTAATCTTTTCCAACACTGGGCAAATTAT
Organism: uncultured Candidatus Saccharibacteria bacterium; assembly: GCA_964553285.1. Taxonomy (GTDB): domain Bacteria; phylum Patescibacteriota; class Minisyncoccia; order Phycocordibacterales; family Zambryskibacteraceae; genus CAZKKF01. Next base: position 72,263 of record CAZKKF010000001.1, read on the forward strand.
TCATACCGAAGGCTCGTATTACTCACAAGTGTTAGGCAGGGAAGTAAAAGAAGTTCCTATCCGCACCGAAACTCTGGAATACCTACCTGGGACGAAGGTACCGGAAGGTGTAGATCATGCCGGTATATATGTTGGCGATCGCGAAGTTCTTCACGCGACCAAGAGCAGAGGGGTGATTATTGAAAGGTTGAGCGAAAGCCAAGGATTTCAAAATACCATAGGCTATGGGCGAATCATAAACCACGAAGGAAGGCGGTTTGTAGTTGAAATCCCCCAAGACAAACCAGAGCTTCGGGACAAGGAAAAACTGATTGCATTTATTGGCTAAAAAGCTTCCTTTAGAGCTTCAAATTTGCTATAATGGGGAGGTTATATCCGTATGGCAAAAGAGGAAAAAAACAAGAAAAAAGCCTCCAATTACAGCGCTGAATCCATCACCGTACTTGAGGGTCTGGAGCCGGTAAGAAAAAGGCCCGGAATGTATATCGGCACTACCGGCCCGGACGGTCTCCACCACCTCATTTGGGAAGTTTTTGACAACTCCCGCGACGAAGCCATGGGCGGCTTTGCCGATGATATTGAAGTGGCTCTCTTGCCGGGCAACATTATCCGCGTGGTGGACAACGGCCGCGGCATTCCCGTGGATACGCACAAACAGACAAAAGTCTCCGCTCTTGAAACCATAATGACCACGCTTCACGCTGGAGGAAAGTTTGGCGGCGAAGGGTACAAGGTGTCGGGAGGCCTCCACGGTGTGGGTGCTTCTGTGGTGAACGCGCTTTCCACCGAGATGGGAGTGATAGTGCACCGAGACGGCGGAGTCTTTACCCAGGAGTACAGCCGCGGCAAGAAAAAGGCGGCGGTCAAAAAGATAGGCTCATCCAAGCTTCATGGCACCATAGTTTACTTCTCTCCCGATCCTGAGATATTTCAGGAGACGGATTTTGATTTTAATCGCATCGTAAGCCACTTGCGTCAGCAGGCGTACCTCGTCAAAGGCATGAGGATAGCAGTCATTGATGCCCGCGAATGGGACGGCAAGATAAGGGATAAGGAAGTATTTTATCTGCGCGAGCTTGATTTGGACGTGCCTTCAATGGGTTTTTACTTTGAAGGAGGGCTTTTGTCTTTGGTGAAGTTTCAAAACTCTTTCCATAAGCCAATCCACAAAAACGTTTTCTACGTAGAAAAGCCTGTCAACGAATACGAGTCTGTGGAGCTTTCTCTGCAATACGTTGACGACATCTCCGCGCGTATCCTGCCTTTTGCCAACAACACCTACAATAGCGAGGGCGGTACTCACATAACTGGCTTCAAGACTGCCCTTACGAGGACGCTCAACAACTACGCCAAAAAAGGCAGCTCTTCCAAGGACAGCGAAGAAAACTTTACGGGAGAAGATGTGCTTGAAGGCCTTACCGCCGTGGTATCCGTAAAGCTTCGCGAAATACAGTTTGAAGGCCAGACCAAAGCCAAGCTTGGCACCGTGGAGGCCAAGGGAATGGTGGAGAGCGTATTCGGAGAAGCCTTTTCCGATTGGCTTGAAGAGCATCCGGAAGACGGACGCGCCATCATAAACAAAGTAACTCTTGCTCTCAAGGCAAGAAAGGCCGCCAAGGCCGCCAAGGACTCTGTGCTTCGTAAGGGCGCTCTTGAAGGCATGACTTTGCCGGGCAAGCTCGCAGACTGCCAGACCAAGTCTGCAGAGGAGTCTGAGCTTTTCATAGTGGAGGGAGATTCCGCAGGCGGTACCGCCAAGATGGGCCGCGATCGCCGCACCCAGGCTATTTTGCCTCTGCGCGGAAAGATACTAAACATAGAAAGAGCGCGCCTGGACAGGATGCTTGCCAGCGAGCAGATAAGGAACCTCGTGGTGGCTTTGGGTACGGCTATCAGCGATACGTTTGATATGAGCAAATTGCGATACCACAAGATAATAATCGCTACAGATGCCGATGTGGATGGTGCCCATATTAGGACGCTTCTTCTGACTCTTTTCTACAGGTTTTTCAGACCGCTCATAGAGAGCGGCCATATCTATATCGCCCAGCCGCCGCTTTATAAAATCAAGAAGGGAAGCGAAATACTCTACGCATACACCGATGAAGAAAAAGTAAAGATAGTGGGCAAGGAGCAGGCTATAGAAGCATCGCAGACCGAAGATGCACCGGACGAAGCGGAAGGGGACGAGGCCGAAGAGAAGCCCCAGGCCAAGGCTCAAAAGAAAATATCCATTCAGCGATACAAAGGATTGGGAGAGATGAACGCCGAAGAACTATGGGAGACCACCATGGATCCGGCCGCTCGTGTTTTGAAAAAAGTAAATATAGAAGACGCCCAGGAGGCGGACAAGGTATTTGATATACTGATGGGTACCGACGTGCCTGCTCGCAAGTCTTTCATCCAGTCAAACGCACAGCTCGCGAATATAGACGTTTAGGAAGCGCTCTCTTTCTTTTTGGGCACTATAAGGGCGGCAACAACGTAGCCTATTATTGCGGGTACTATAGCCGTGCAAACACCTACAAATATGTAGGCCAAGCGAAGTATTACCGGATCAACGTCAAAATACTCTCCCAGTCCCCCGAGCACTCCGCTTAGCACTTTGTTGTTCTCGCTTTTGTATAGTCTTTTCATATTTTTATTATACCAGCCTGCTCTTGGCGGCTATTTCCTCTTTTAATCTTGCTGTGAACCCCTCAATCCCCGCGCCTTCAATCTTATCGCCGTTTCTTGCCTCAGCCGTAACGGTGTTTGAATCTCTTTCCTTGTCTCCGATTATGATAGCGTAGGGGACTTTTTCCGTCTTGGCGTTTCTTATCTTCTTGCCCAGTGATTCGCTTGATTCATCAAGCTCCGCTCGTATGCCGGATACTTTCAGGTTTTCTAATACCTTTGAAGCGTAATCAAAGTGCCCTTCGCCTATAGGCAATACTTTTACCTGCACGGGAGAGAGCCAGAGAGGAAAGGCTCCTCCAAGGTGCTCAATAATGATTGATAGGAAGCGCTCAAGCGATCCCATGATAGCGGCATGAATCATTACTATGCGCTCTTTTTCTCCTTTCTCGTTGACGCAGGTCAGGTCAAAACGCTCCGGCATGTTCATATCCAACTGTATTGTGGCCACCTGCCATTCACGGCCCAATGAGTCCTTGGCCATGAAATCTATTTTGGGGCCATAAAAGGCTGCTTCTCCTACACCGTCAAAAGTTTCAGCACCCTTTTCTTTTGCGATTTCGCGCAACGCATCTTCGGCCTTTTGCCATCGGGATTTGTTTCCTAGATAATTTTCCGGATGCTCGGGGTCGTGCAAAGACAGCCTTATTTTGTCCAAGCTGAATCCAAATGCGCTGTAAAAATCCATTACGATATCCCAAATCTTTATAAACTCTTCTTTTACCTGGTGCTCTCTGCAGAAAACGTGCGCATCATCCTGAGCGAAAGCTCTGGTGCGCGAAAGGCCGTTGAGCTCTCCGCTCTGCTCGTCTCTATAGCACATGGTGGTGTTGGCGTATCTTTGAGGAAGTTCTTTGTATGAATGGGGACGTCTCGCATAGATTTGAGTATGATGAGGGCAGTTCATGGGCTTCATGGCAAACTCATGCCCCTCTCTTGTGGTTACGCGAAATAGGTCGTCTTTGAACTTGTCCCAATGACCGCTTTTTTCATACAAGTCTTTTTTTGTGAGGTGGGGAATCTCAACTTTTTCGTAGTTGTGTTTCTTACGCAAATCCCACACGAAACCATCCAGCAGATGGCGGAGCATCGTGCCCTTTGGGGTCCAAAGAGGAAGTCCACTGCCTACTAAATCCGAGAAAACAAACAAATCAAGCTCCTTGCCGAGCCTCTTATGGTCTTTTTCTGACATCTCTTGCATGACAGCAATACTATCAATAAAACGAAGCAGGGGAAAGGGCGAGCCTATAATATCTTGGCTTCGTCTATCACGATGGATTTTTCGCCGTTTCTGACGGACACCTTGCCTTTTATCACCACGCAGTTGTCCGGCTTCAGTATCTCTTTCATTTCCGCATATATTCGCGAAAAGGCTACCACCTCAATAGTGCCGGTGAAATCACTCAAGGCTCCGAAGGCCATCAGGTCGCCTTTCTTTGTGGTTACCTCGCGCACAGAGTCTATGATGCCTGCAACAAGGGTGACGGAGCTGTCGGGTGCATCGGATATTATTTTTTCTACGGTAGTGCCGGTCTTTTGAATTCTTTCTCTGTACTTTTCCAGCGGATGTCCGGAAATATACAGCCCTAGCAGATCTTTTTCCCAGGCCAGCCTTTCATCCATCTCCGCCGGAGGGCTGTCCGCAAGGCGCAATTCCTCGTGCCCCTCTACATTGGAAAAGAGCGAGTCCTGGCTGTCTCCGCGATCCGCCGATTCTTTGTGGAACTGGAGAAGCAAGTCTATGTTTGCAAACATTTTGCCTCTCTCATCAAAGTTGTCCAGAGCGCCGGCTTTGATGAGCGCTTCCAGGGACTTTTTGTTTAGGTTCTTGTCCGGTATGCGGGTAAGAAAGTCCGCCAGACTGGTAAACTTGCCGCCCCGCTTCCTCTCATGGACTATGCTCTGGGCGATGCCCGCGCCGAAGTTTTTTATGGTGGTAAGCCCAAACCTGATGGTGTCCGGCTTGCCTTCCTCTCTCACCACGGAGAATCCGCTGAAAGACTCATTGACGGAAGGGGGAAGCACAGGTATGCCCATGCGCTTGCTCTCCGCTATGTAAAGAGCGATGGTGTCCATGTTGCCGGACTCGGCCGTTAGGCTTGCCGACATGTATATGGCCGGAAAATTGGCCTTGAGGTATGCCGTGTGATACGCCACGCGGCCGTAGGAGGCGGAGTGAGCTTTGTTGAATCCGTAGGCGGCAAAAGGTTCTATCCAGCTCCACAGCTCCTTGGCCTTGCTCTCCTCCCAGCCGCTGTGCTCCACGCACCCTTTTATGAACTTCTCTTTTTGGGCGGCCATTTCCTCCGGTATTTTTTTGCCCACCGCCTTGCGGAACTTGTCCACTTCGCCCCAGGAATATCCGGCAATGTCTCTGGCAATCATCAGGAGGTCGTCCTGGTACACGAGCACGCCATAGCTTTTTTCTAGTATGGGCTTCAAGGCCGGATCAAGGTAGGAGACAAGTTCCGGATTGTGTTTGCACTCTATGTAAAGCGGGATGAATTGCATCGGCCCGGGGCGGTAAAGCGCCACCATAGCGTTTATGTCGTGAATGGTAGATGGCTTTAGCTCCATCAGGAACTTTGTCATGGCCTCGCCGTTCAGCTGGAAGAGGCCTTCCGTCTCTCCGCGGGCAAGCATTTCAAAAGTTTTTTTATCGTCAAGGGGCACCTGGTCTATCTTCAGCTCAATATTTTCTATGGCGCGTATGCGGTCTATGGTGTCGGCGATGATGGAGAGGTTGCGAAGCCCCAGGAAGTCAAACTTGAGGAGTCCGGCTTCTTCTATGGAGTACATGTCGTACTGGGTGATGAGCTTGTTCTCGCCTTTTGTATCGTACTGAAGGGGAGTGAAGTCTCTTATGTCACTTGGCGCAATGACCACTCCGGCGGCATGCACCGAGATGTGCCTGGCACAGCCTTCAATCTTTTTGGCCATGTCTATTATTGTCTTGGTCTCGCGGTCTTTTTCGTAAAGCGCTTTTAGCTCCGGGGTTATTTCCAGCGCGCGCTCTATGGTCATGGGAAAGCCCTGGGAGCCCATGGGAATGAGCTTTGCTATCTCGTCTCCCTTCTGGTACGAAAAGTTCAAAGCTCGCGCCACATCGCGCACAGACCCTCTTGCCATCATGGTGCCAAATGTACCAATCTGGGCCACTTTGTCGTTGCCGTATTTTTGTCTTGCATACTCAATCACCTCGTCGCGGCGGTTGTCGGCGAAGTCCATATCTATATCGGGCGCGGACGGCCTGTCGGGGTTTAGGAATCTTTCAAAAGGCAATCCATACTCTATGGGGTGAAGGTCCGTGATGCCTGCAAGGAAGGTCACCATGGAGCCTGCCACGGAGCCTCTGATGTTTGTAAGTATTCCGTTTTCGTGCGCAAACCGGAGCAGATCTCCCACCACCAGGAAGTACGGCGAAAACTTTTTTTCGCCTATTATTTTGAGTTCATACTCAATGCGCTCTTTTATTTCCGGCGTTTCTTTTATGCCGCGCCTCTCAATGCCCTTATAGACTATGTCGCGCAGGGCTTCATCGGCGGTTTTGCCCTCCGGCATATCAAAGAGAGGGAAGACCCACGAGCCAAGCTCAAGCTCCAGGTTTATCCTCTCCACCAGACGCGCGTTGTTTGCCGCCGCTTCGGGATATTTTTCAAATCTTTTTTGCAGTTCGTCAGACGAGATAAAAGAAGAGTCCTCGTCTTCATCAAGGTTTGCCCTGTCGCTCCTGCCGCCGGAGGATTGCACAGAAAGCAGAGTATCGCGGGCCGGCTTGTCTTCCGGATGCATATAAAAAACATCGTGAGATGCCACAATGGGCAAGCCGTGTTCTTTGGCAAAAGACACAAGACCCGCCATGCGCTCGTCGTGCCCGGCCATCTCCGGATGCAAAGTGATTTCCGCAAAGAAGTTTTCCTTTCCAAAAATACCTCGATACTTTTCCGCTATCTCCTTGGCCTTGGCTGTGTCGCTCATGCGCAAAGCATTTGATAAAGCTCCGCCCATGGCGGGCATTATGGCTATGAGGCCTTCATGGTGTTCTTTAAGAAGCTCCATATCCACCCTGGGTTTGTAGTAGAAACCTTCTATATAAGATGCTGTTACTATTTTTAGCAGATTCTGGTAGCCGGTTTTGTTCTCCGCAAGCAATATGATGCGCGTGCGTGATGCGTCAATGCCTCTCTGCTTGTCAAAGCGGCTTCTCTGGGCCACATAAGTATCCACTCCTATGATGGGTTTGATGCCGGCGGATTTGCACTCTTTGTAAAACTCAATGGCTCCATACATGTTGCCCGAATCTGTGAGAGCCAAAGCCGGCATTTCATTTTCCTTGGCCGCTTTGACAAGCTCTGGGACTTTAGGCAGTGCGGAGAGCAGGGAATAGTGGCTATGGGTGTGCAGGTGAGAAATTTTGTTCATAAAAGCCTTGATGTCCTCAAATGTTATCACATGCCGCCGCCCTCTGAAAAAAACCCGAAGTTAGCCTTCAAATAACCTATTGATTTCTGGTAAGCATTATGATATAATAGAGAGAGGAGGCGAGAGAAAAAACAGTATCCCGCCGCAGAGGTTCTTCAACCAAGAGGACGAGATCATGACGAAAGATGCGCGTGCATCGCTGGTGAAAGTTACCGGAGGGTTTTTCCTCAAGACAGGGGATGGCCGCACCGCTCCGGGGCTTCTTTTGTCCGGACATTACCACTATGTGGTGGGGATGGCCCGGCGTTTTGTGGAAAGCCCGAGTTTCCGCATTTCCCAAGAGGCGGGCAAGGTGGAACTTGCCCTGGTGGAGTTCAGGTACAACCCATCCGATGCGGATGTGCTCACCGAGATTGCGGAAAGGGGCCTTGAAAGACCCACCGAGGAGGACGTCCTGCGCTTCGGATTGAAGTACTCAGGTGAGTACAAGCGCCGGAGGGTGATTTTTCATCATGAGCCGTGGGCGGGGGAAGACGGCAACAAGTACATCCTCACCCTGAGTTCTGCCGAGGGCAACCGTGAGCTTGGATGCGCCAGGTTTCCGTTCAAGCGCAACCTTCACGCCGTATTTGCGGCGCGCTGTCCCCGCTAGTGAGTGACAGAGTTCCATCGTACAAGGGTCCCCTCCATCGCGAGAGGGGCCTTTTGCATTATTCTGATATCATTTGGGCGGCATAAACAATGAAAGTTTGGAAACCTGTGGATAACTCCAAGGTGAGACCTTGGATTGCAATATAAACAATGAAAGTTTTAGGTAAAAATATTCCAAGCAAATATGACTTTGTTGTGGGGGTGGACGAGGCCGGAAGAGGCCCTCTGGCGGGGCCTGTGGCTCTGGGTGCGGTTGTTATACACAAAGATTTTGATGAAGCTTTTTTTGAAGGCATCAGGGATTCAAAAAAACTTTCAGAAGAAAAAAGGGAAGAGTGGTTTGCTTTGGCAAAAGAACTGAAGAAAGATGGAAAGATTGATTTTGCAGTTTGCCTGGTATCGGAAAATATTATTGATAAGCGCGGGATCTCTTATGCCATACGTTTGGGTATCAAAAGATGTCTGGAAAAACTGAAAGTCTCTGAAAAGGCGCAAATATTTCTTGATGGCGGCATAAAAGCGCCGGAAAATTTTGTTTTTCAGCAAACCATCATAAAAGGGGATGAGTCTGTGCCTGTTATTTCCCTGGCATCCATCTGCGCCAAGGTTACAAGAGACAGATATATGGTAAAGCTATCCAAAAAACACCCTAAATACGGATTTGATGTTCATAAGGGATATGGCACCCGGATGCATAGGGACGCTATCAAGAGACATGGTCCGGAAGAACCGCATAGGACAAGCTTTTTACGGCACTTGACAAAATAGTTAATTTTGTGTATATAAAAGCGCAGAATCGCGTAGGTAAACCAACTCTTCTCTAGGAGAGGCAATGCGCAAGTTCATTTCCAATCTGGTTCGCGCTCTCTTCAGACCGAAGGGGGTGGAAGTTGAGGTGATCGACCCTGTTCAGGAGTTTAGGCGGCAGCTTGGGCTCGGAGCCGAGAAGAAGGGCAGAAGGTTCGTCATGGAGTGGAAAGGTTTCCATGTCTCGAAAGGGTGGACGGTAGCTCTCTGGGTTTTTTCGTGGTCTTTCTGGGGGTTCTCTGCTGCCTTCTTTGGCAGGGGTGTCTTCGCATTATTTTGTAGTTTATCTTTCTTGCTACCCTTTCTCTTTCTTGATGAGATCCCGGAGAAAGATCAAACCGGAATGATATTCTCCAGACTTATGTGGTTAAACGGTTTGTTTGTTACTCTGAACCTTCTCGCCACAGGGCAGTTCTTCCCAAGCTTGATTCCGTTTCTGACCACGCTTGCACTTTTGTTCCGGAATGGGGTTGTGATTAGCGACAAGAAGGCTGAGCTCGAGAAGAACGTTGAGGAGCGAATGACAGAGCTCTTTGACGAGTTTGTGCAGAAGCACCGCCCCGACCTTCTTGAGGAGAATTCTCTCTTCAACCTTGAGATGAAAAATATTTCCGAGAAGCTCGGAAAGCTCAAGGACATTAGCTCGCGCTTTGAAGGCGAGCTTAGGGTGGAGCAAGGGAAGGATGCTGTCCGGCACCAATTCATTGAAGCTGAGATCGGAAGGATCAATGCTGAGGTGGAGAGGCTTGAGAGCGAGAAGCGAGATCGGGAGGAAGCAAAGGGCGAGATGCTCCAAGCCCTCCAGGTCTTTGAAGCGATCAAGGCGGAAGCTACGGCTCATGTTCGTCTGGAGTCCCTCTCTTCTGAAGCCGACAAGTATATCGGTGAGGCGAGTAGGAGCAGTGACAGGGCAAGGGCCGAGATTGACCGCCTGAAAGGTCGCATCTTGGATGCTCTTCTCGTCATGAACCGTGCCGCAGAGAGGCTTGGCCTCAGCTCCGTCGCCAAGCTCAATGACCCGAGACTTGAGTTCTTTGAGTCCCGAGTGGAGGAAGTTGTCCTTCCAAGCATTGAGAGAGAGAAGAAGCTTCACCTGATGTAAGCCAGATTTGAGGGGCCCAAGCGCAGTTAATGTACGCGCTTGGGCCCTTTTTGATACACAAAATCAAAAGTCGCCGCGAGCTGTTTGATATTTATTCTCAGTTGCTTTTTTGGCCTCTATCAATATAATAAGCGCCATGGTTGTAAGAATGAGACATACGCGGGCGCATACCGCAAACAGGCGCAGTCATCATGCCCTGAAGAATCCGCCTATCGGCAAAGACAAGGCGGGCAATGTGCATTTGCGCCACAGGATGGATCCCACTACCGGCTCCTACAGGGGCAGGGTGGTGGTGGACGTGGCCGCCAAGGCTACGCGCCGCGCGGCAAAGAAATCCAAGCAGGAAAAAAGCGTAGCCTAAGCGCTCTTTGTTCCTGCGTGCGGTTTGCTCTCATTCTTTGGCTGATTGTTCTATGGCAAACAGGCATCTTTCACGATCGGTCGCACTTCAATCCCTTTTTGAGTGGGATTTTAGTTCGCTTGATCCAAAAGGAGCCCTGTCTGTATTGCATCGCAATTCAGTGGAATTTGCCCCCGGAATGACAGATCTATCTTTTGCAGAGACTCTCTTGGAGGGTGTCGTGGCCAAAAAAAGCGACTTGGACAAAATAATCACCAAGGCCGCTCCCGACTGGCCCATTGAGAAAATATCTTCTGTTGACAGGAATGTTTTGCGTATAGGTTTGTACGAGCTTCTATTTGCAGACAGGAGCGAAGTGCCCCCAAAAGTTGCCATCAATGAAGCCATAGAGCTTGCCAAAACATTTGGAGGCGATACCTCGGGCAAGTTTGTGAACGGCGTTTTGGGTGCTGTGTACAAGGAGCTTGGCGAGCCCGGAAAGGATGAAGTTTCCGCCAAGAAGGGCGGTCTCAAAAATGGCCTGAAGAACAGTGTTTCAGACGAAGACGCAAAACCGGTAAACCTGGGCGGAGCCATTGTCTATGCCATTCACGATGACGATGTGTATATCGCTTTGGTGCATGATGTCTTTGGCCACTGGACTCTTTCAAAAGGGACGCTTGCCGAGGGCGAGGAGGTACACTCCGGCACCAAGCGCAAGATAAAAGAAGAAATAGGTCTTGATGTGGAACTTGAAGACGATCTCGGCACCAATTCTTATATCGCTTTTCATCCGGAGCAGGGAAAGCTCAAGAAAACCGTCCACTATTTTCTCGCTCGCTCGCAGTTTGTGCCGCTCAAGCTTGACTCGGGAGGGGGGCTGGACGATGCCAGATGGTTTAAGATAAGCCTTATAGGCGATCTCAATTTTTATGATGACGTCTTGCCTATTATGACCAAAGCGGTTACTCTGCTTTCCACAAAAGTAAAAGCATAACAGAGCATAAAGAATGAATACCGATTACCAGGCATTTGAAGAGAAGATAGGGGTGGTTTTTGCGGACAAGGTCATTTTACGACAGGCCTTTACCCATCGCTCGTATCTAAATGAGAACCGCAAACTGGACTGGGGCCACAACGAGCGCTTGGAGTTTTTGGGGGACGCGGTGCTTGAGCTTATTGTTACCGATTTTCTTTTTCGGGCTTATGCAGACAAGGACGAGGGCGAGATGACCTCTTTGCGCTCGGCGGTGGTAAAGGCCGAAACCCTGGCCTCTGTGGGTGTGGATATAGGTCTCAACGACCACCTCCTTATGGCTCGCGGCGAGGCAAAGGACCTCGGCCGGGCCAGGCTGTCTATACTTGCAAATACCATGGAGGCGGTTATAGGCGCCATCTATATTGATCAAGGGTATGATGCGGCAAAAGATTTTATTTACAGATTTATCGTGCCCATTATCCAGAAGATAGAACAAGAGGGCGGAGTGCAGATAGACGCCAAGTCAAAGTTCCAGGCCAAGTCACAGGAACATGAGGGAGTCACTCCAAACTACAAAACAGAAAAAGAGATAGGTCCCGACCACAACAGGCGTTTTGTTGTGGGGGTATATATAGGCAAGGAGAAAGTGGCTTCGGGCGAAGGAGATTCAAAGCAGGTAGCCGAGCAGAATGCCGCCAGAGCGGCCCTCATCACCAAGGGGTGGTAAAACTCTTTCTCTAAGTGCGTACGGCAAATTGGCCTTGAAAGTGATAATATAAGGGTCAAATAATAAGGGCATGTATCTCAAGTCTATTGAAATCACAGGATTCAAATCCTTCGCCAAAAAAAGCGAATTTGTTTTTAGCTCTCCCATATCTGCCATAGTGGGGCCAAACGGCTCCGGCAAGTCAAACGTGGCCGAAGCTTTTCGCTTTGTGCTTGGCGAGCAGTCTATGAAATCCATGCGCGGCAAGCGCGGAGAGGATCTTATATTCAACGGCACGCCGGATGTGCCCAGGGTCAACAGGGCGGCGGTGAAGCTTGTTTTTGACAATTCAAAAAAAGTTTTTCAAACGCTTGATTTTGACGAGGTGGCCATAGAGCGCACGGTGGAGCGCGACGGGACAAACGAGTATTTCGTAAACGGCTCCAAAGTTCGCCTCAAGGATATTCTGGAGATTCTCTCAACCGCCCATATCGGCGCGTCCGGGCACCACATCATATCGCAGGGCGAGGCGGACAGAATACTTTCTTCAAGCGCCAAAGAGCGCAGGGAAATGATAGAAGACGCATTGGGTCTCAAGGTGTTTCAGTACAAAAAAGAAGAGAGCGAGCGAAAGCTTGAAAAGACCAAAGAGAATCGGGAAAAAGTGGAAAGCCTGCGAAGGGAGATTGCTCCTCATTTGAGGTTTCTCAAAAAGCAGATGGACAAGCTTGCGGAAGGGGAGAATACCAGACGCGCTTTGCTTGATGAGGCGGTGGCATATTTTGCCGATGAGGAGCTTTATATAGGGTCCGAATTGGAAAATATCTCATCCCGCAGGGCTCCTTTGGAAAAAGATAAGGATGAGACAGAGAAAAAAATTGCGACAGCGCGTGCGGCTCTTTCTTCCGCCTCCGGCGCCCATGGCCGAAGCGATGAACTTTCCTTGCTTGAGCGGGGTTTATCTGAAGTGAGAGCCAGAGCGGGAGATATAGTCCGCAGTATGGGGCGTATTGAGGGTGAGTTGTCGGTTCTTGCGAGAGAGAGCGAACGCAGGGTGGAAGGTGAGAGTACCGTGCCGCTCCAGAACATTGAGTCGCTTTTCACTTCAGTAAAACAAGGATGGAAGAAAGCTCTTGAGAGCCTCAAGCCGGAGGACATGATGGGAGCCTTCAGGGCAACGGAGAATCTTTTTGCGGATTTTATAAAGAAGCATAAAGGTGAAAATGCCGCCGGAGACAGGGAAAAAGAAATAAAAGAGCTTGAGATAAAGCAGAATTCCCTGGCCAAGGAACTTGATGAAGCGAGAAAAAAAGAGCAGAGCCTCTCTGTGGAGCTTGCTACGCTTTCTCGCGTCATAGAAGAGCAAAAGGAGTCGGGACATGCGGCGGAAAAGGAGCTTTACGAGCTTTTGTCAAAAGAAAAAGACCTCTGCGTTTCTATTGCCTCTCTTGTGCAGGAAGAGTCAAATCTGCGTCTGCTTAAGGAGGGTCTGGACAGAGAGAAGCGCGAGGTGGGTGCCATGGTTGGCGTTGGGCTGGTTGAAAATCTCCGATCTTTTGAAGGAAGCCGTGATCGCGGCGCAAACAGACAGGCACAGCAGGAGAGAGCCAAAGGCATAGAGAGATTAAAAATTAGACTTGAAGAATCCGGTCTTTCCAATTCCGGAGACATAGAAAAAGAATATAGAGAAACCTCAGAGAGGGACGCTTTTCTGGAAAGAGAGATAGCCGATCTGGCGGCGGCCACAATCTCGCTTGAAGAAATCATTGCCGATTTGTCCCGCCGCCTGGAGGAAGATTTTGCTGTCGGTATAAAAAGAATTAGCGAAGAATTCAAAAAGTTTTTTGTGCTTATGTTTGGCGGCGGCGATGCCTCTATAACCCTTTTGAAAAAACAGCCAAAGCCGGATGAAGATGAGCTGGAAGATGGAATTGCTGGTCGGGAAGGGGATATTTCCGGCATTGAGGTTAAGGTATCTTTGCCCCGCAAGAAAATATCCGGTCTTATGATGCTCTCCGGCGGCGAGAGGGCGCTTACTTCCATAGCGCTACTTTTTGCAATGAGCCAGGTAAACCCTCCGCCGTTTATCATACTAGATGAAACTGATGCCGCTTTGGACGAATCAAACTCCAGAAAATACAGCGACATGATAGAGTCTTTGTCGCTCAAGTCCCAGCTAGTGGTCATAACTCACAACAGGGAGACCATGTCTCGCGCGGGCGTAATCTACGGCGTTACCATGGCAGGTTCAGGTATCTCTAAGGTGCTCTCAATCGCTTTTGAAGAAGCGGAGGCGGTAGCTAAATAAGATTGGGATAGTTTATTCCACCAACAGAAAATCAAGCTGTCGGCGTTCAACGTCTGCAGACAGGAGTTTTACTTTCACCTTGTCTCCAAGCGAGTACTTCTTTCCTGTGGTTTTGCCTACGACAGCATAGTTTTTTTCATCCAAGGCGAAAAAGTCTCCCTGTATGTTTTTGAGGCGCACCATGCCATCGGCCTTGCTTTCCTCTTCTTCCACATAAAGGCCCCATTCAGATACTCCGGAAATAATGCCGTTGAGTTCTTCTCCAACTCTGCCCGACAGGAATTCAACCTGCTTCATCTTGATAGAGCTTCTCTCCGCCTCGGATGCTCTTACTTCTTTGTCCGAAGCCTCTTCGCACATGGCTTGGTACACGTTTACGTCCTCTTCTTTGATGGAGCCCGTATCAAGGAATTTGCCAAGCAGGCGGTGCACCATGAGGTCAGGATATCTTCTGATAGGGGAAGTGAAGTGTGTGTAGTATGCAAAGGCCAGTCCGAAGTGCCCGATGTTCTTTGTGGAGTACACAGCCTTGCTCATTGACCTGATAGCGGCGGTTTTTACCAGGGATTCCGCCGTGCTTCCTTCCACGTCTTTCATGATGGCGTTCAGCTTGTCTGCGGTTATTTCGCCGTCTTCGTGCTCAAGGTTGTAGCCCAGAGCTTTCAGGAAGATTGAGAGATTCATTATTTTTTCGCGGTTTGGAACCTCGTGTATTCTGTATACGAATACGCCCTTGTTGCCGCCGTCTTTGATGCGCACGTTCATAAAAGTCGCCACTTCGCGGTTGGCAAGAAGCATGAAATCCTCAACCAGCTTGTGTGTGTCTTTGCGCTCTTTTTTGTATACCTTGATGGGCCTTCCTTTGTCGTCCAATTCAAACTTGATTTCCTCCGTCTCAAACTCTATGGCTCCATTTCTGAACTTCTCCTTTCTAAGCTCATAGGCGATTTGGTTTAGGGTATTTAATTCCTCAAACAAAAGCCCTTCTTTGCGGTCAAGTATTTCCTGGGCTTCCTCATAAGAGAATCTCTTGTCCGAATGAATCAATGTTTTGCCAAACCACCTGTCTTTTATTTCGCCTCCGGCGTTGATTGTAAAGACTGCAGCAAAGGCGTATTTGTCTTCGTTTGGGTTAAGCGAACAGAGGTCGTTTGAAAGTATCTCCGGAAGCATGGGGATGGTTCTGTCCACCAGGTATATGGAAGTGCCTCTCTTGCGGGCCTCTTTGTCCAGATTGTCTCCTTCGGTTACGAAGTGCGATACGTCCGCTATGTGTATGCCGATCTCCCATTCATCGGATCCCAGCTTCTTTATGGAAATAGCATCATCAAAATCCTTGGCATCCACAGGGTCTATGGTGAAGGTGGTAACGTCGCGCATGTCGCGGCGATTTTTTGTTTTGTCTTCCTCCGTGTATCGCTTTTTCCAGTCCTGGGCCTCTTTCTCAACTTCCTTGGGGAAATCGGTATCAAAGCCCTGCTCAAGGACAATCGCCGCCATCTCCACGTTGTGTTCGCCGCTCTTGCCTATGACTTTGACTACTTCTCCTTCGGGGCTTTTTAGCGGATCTTTCCAGCTAAGTATTTGCACCTGCACTTTATCGCCGTCTTTTCCGCCGGAAGATTTGGAAGGATGGATGAATATATCCTTGTACATCCTCTTGTCATCGGCAACAAGAAAGAAGTAGCTCTCGGTTTTTGCCTGCCTCAAGGTGCCTACAAACTTCTCTTTTGCCCGTTTGACTATGCGCACCACCTGGGCCTGGCGCTTGCCCCAGGGGGATATGGTGCCCAAAGGGGCTATCTCCACGGTATCTCCGTGGAGGGCTGTGCCGGCGTTTAACGGCTCTATTTCGTAGTCTCCTTCCTCGTCTTCGGTTCTAAAGTAGCCTACGCCGCGGCCGGTCATGACTACGGGGCCTGTCAGGAGGTTGTCGTTTTCTTTCATTGATAGGGAACACTATACATCATGGCGGGGTTGCTTTCTACACCCCGCTTGTCCCTCATTGCTTGCCTTTGACTGTAAATGTGTTAGTATGCCCGCCATGCTTATGATAAGACTTCAGAGGGTGGGCAGAAAACACGAGCCGGCTTTTAGGCTTGTTTTGACCGACCGCCGAAACTCCACCAAGAGCGGCAAATATCTGGCCATGCTTGGTTCCTATGACCCGCGCAAGAAAAATGAGCAGTTTGATGCAGATGCCATAAAAGACTGGATTTCCAAGGGTGCAAAGCTTTCCGTTACCGCCCACAACCTGCTTGTCGCCAACAAGATAATAGAAGGCAAGAAGATAAACGCTTTGCCCAAGAAGACCGTTGAAAAGAAAGAAGAGCCAGTTGCAGGGGAACCGGCCGCACCTCAAGCCGCCGCAGAAAGCGCTCCTGAAGACACAGTACCCCAGGCGGAAGCCGGTGCCGAGGAAACCCCTGCCGCCTAGGCAGGTTTTTTCTTTGTGGTAAACTTAAAAGACGCAGTCGTATATTTTATTTCTTAGCGGCAAAACAATGGTGGAAAAAGATCAGGAATTTCTGGAGTCTATCGTGAAGGCCTTGGTGGATCATCCGGAGGCGGTGAAGATAGCGAGGACTGTTGATGAGATGGGCGTCTTGATGACGCTTGACGTTCATCCGGACGACATGGGCAAAATTATCGGCAGGGAAGGCCAGACAGCCAAGGCCATACGCATCCTTTTGAGGATTGTGGGCATGAAGAACAATGCCAGAGTAAACCTCAAGATCAACGAACCTCAGGGCGGCTTGCGCCGGCCGGTGGAGATGAAGGACGTAGACCAGGCCTTGGAAGATTTGAAGTTGGACTAGTCCCGCAGGGCGACTTTCCAGGTAAATCATGAATTTTCATTTTGTTACGCTTTTTCCTTCCGCCTTTAAGTCTTATTTGGGGGAATCAATAGTCTCCAGAGCCATCGCTGACGGCAAAATATCCGCCGCTTTTTATAATCCCAGGCACTTCACCAAAGATAAAAATCGCCGCATAGACAGAAAGCCTTACGGCGGCGGACCAGGTATGGTCATAGAAGCCTTGCCTGTGGCAAAAGCCGTAGAAAAGGCCGTGAGCCGCAAGCAAAAAGTTAAAATTATTTTCTTCTCTCCTTCGGGCAAGCAGTTTACAAACGAACACGCCTCGCGCCTTGCCAAAAGCTATAAAAACATAGTCTGTGTCTGCGGCAGGTATGAAGGCATTGATGCCAGGGTGAAAAAAATGTTCAAGATGGAAGAGTTTTCCGTTGGCCCCTATGTGCTTACGGGAGGGGAGCTGCCGGCGATGATCGTCATGGACGCGGTGGCCCGCAGAGTGCCCGGTGTCTTGGGTAAGCTTTCTTCTCTTGAGGAAAACCGCACGGCTTCTCCGGACGTATACACCAGGCCGGAGGTTATCGCATACAAAGGCAAGAAATATGCCGTGCCGAAGGTATTGCTGTCAGGGCATCACCACAAGATAGACGAGTGGAGAGGGCAAAAAGCCTCAAAGAAGCACCCATAGCAGGCGGTATCTGGGGGTGTGGATAAGGTATTGACGGCTTTTTTGGCCCGTGTATAATGACCCTACTTCAGCCTGATTGAGTATCGGACGTTGCTGAGATAGAGGGAGGAGCGGCTCCCACCAGGTTTCTAGCAATTATAATCCAATAAATATTAGCCACCTTTCCGGAGAAAGACGGAATGGTGAGTTGTTTTTGTCTATAAATATCAAAATATGGCGGAAAAAATAGCGGCTCCAAGACCAAAGAAGTATTTCGGCAAATACAGGAAGCCGATGGTTGAGGTACCTAATCTGGTAGAAGTCCAGATTAAGTCCTTTGACTGGCTCATAAAAGAGGGAATAAAAGAAGTTTTTGAAGAGTTTAAGTCCATAAAAGATTTTACCGGCAAGAAGTTTGAGCTTCAGTTTTTGAAGTTTGAGCTTGAAGAGCCGAGGCATGACGAGTATTGGGCAAAGGACAAGAAAATGTCTTATGAGGCACCCCTCAAGGCAACCGTCAGGCTAAAGAATCTGGTGCAGGGTACTACCAAGGAACAGGAGGTCTTTATGGCCGATTTTCCGCTTATGACTCCTCACGGTACTTTCATCGTGTCAGGTATTGAGAGAGTTGTGGTGCCCCAGCTTGCCCGTTCTTACGGAGTATTTTTTACCGCCGAGGATTTTCGCGGCAAGAGGCTTTTTGGTGCCAAAATTATACCCGTTCGCGGAGCCTGGATAGAATTTGAAACAGACGTGGACGGCGCCGTTCATGTTCGTATAGACAAAAAGAGAAAGTTTCCCGTTACCACTCTTTTGAGAGCTTTCGGAGCTTCCACCGATGCCGACTTGAGAAACCTCTTCAGCAATAGCAAGGTTGCTCATGAAGCTTTGGAGAAGACCATCGCCAAAGATCACTCAAAGAACCAGGACGAAGCGTATGTTGAGATACACAAGAGGCTAAGGGACGGCGATCTGGCTACCGTGGAGAACGCAAGAGACTTCTTCCGTTCCATCTTTGACGTGGAAAGATACGACCTTTCCAAAGTAGGACGCTACAGGTTCAATAATCGCTTCCACAAAAAGACCGCAGGCGACGAGTCCGACAGCAGAGTTCTCTCTCTAGATGATCTTGAGACCATAATTTCCCACATTGCTCACCTGGGCAATACTCCGGGTTCCAAAGCGGACGACATAGACCACCTTGGTTCAAGGCGCGTCAGGGCTGTGGGCGAGCTTTTCCAGCAAAAGATTCGCGTTGGAATGTCCCAGATAAAGCGCAACATACAAAACAGGATGTCTGTGGTGGATTCCGATGTTACTTTGCCGGTGCAGTTCATTTCTCCGAAGCCCTTGCAGGCCCGCATCAAGGAGTTCTTCACCACCAACCAGCTTGCGCAGTTCATGCAGCAGGAAAACACTCTCACCGAGCTTGAGCATTTGCGCAGACTCTCCGCCCTCGGCCCGGGAGGTCTTACCCGTACCAGAGCCGGTCTTGATGTGAGAGACGTGCATCCTTCTCACTACGGCAGACTTTGCCCCATACAGACTCCGGAAGGCGCAAACATCGGCCTCATTCTCCAGTTGTCTGCATACGCGCGCATCAACGACTTTGGAATGATAGAGACTCCGTATGTACGCGTGAACCAGGGCAAGATTTCAGGCGAGATAGATTATCTCAACGCTCAGGAGGAAGAGGAGAAAGTTATCGCTCACGCCGCCACTCCCGTTGATGAAGACGGCAAAATCCTCTCGGATCATGTGGACGCCCGCCGCAACGGCAAGCCCACATCGGTTTCCAAGAAAGAAGTGGATTATATGGATGTTGCCACCAACCAGGCTTTCTCCATAGCCACTTCCATGATTCCGTTTTTGAACCACGATGATGCCAGCCGCGCACTGATGGGATCAAACATGCAGAAGCAGGCTACGCCGTGTCTTGTGCCTGAAGCGCCTTTGGTTGCTACCGGTGTTGAAGAGCAGGCTGCCAGGGATACGGGCCGCGTTGTTATCGCCGAAGAGGCGGGCACCGTCACAAAACTTGATGGAAAGCATGTAGTGGTAAAGAGTGAAAAAGGCAAGGACAAGGAATACAAACTTGTTTCTTTCTCAAGAACCAACGGCTTTACCGTTTTCCACCAGAGACCAATCGTCAATGTGGGCGACAAAGTGAAAAAGGGAGATGTGTTGGCAGACACTTCAACTTCCGACAACGGCCAGATGGCCCTTGGTCAAAATATCAGAGTGGCTTTCATGGTGTGGTCAGGATGGAACTACGAAGACGCCATTATTGTCTCGGAAAGACTCGTAAGAAACGACAAGTTCGCTTCCATCAACCTTGAAGAGTTCGTGGTAAGCGTGCGCGATACAAAGCTTGGCCCTGAAGAAACCACTTGTGACATACCCAACGTCGGAGAATCACGCCTGAAAAACCTGGCCGAAGACGGTATTGTGCGAGTTGGTGCCGAGGTAAGGCCTGGAGATATTCTGGTGGGTAAGGTAACTCCCAAGGGAGAAAGCCAGCTTACGCCTGAAGAGCGTCTTCTAAGATCTCTCTTTGGAGAAAAAGCCAGAGATATTAAAGATACTTCCAAGAGAATGGAAGGCGGCAAGAGAGGCCGCGTGGTATCCGTGCAGGTTTTCTCCCGCGAAAATGGCGACAAGCTTGAGTCGGGAATCCTGAAGAGGATACACATAGAGGTTGCGCAAATTCGTCCCATATCAGTGGGCGACAAACTTGCAGGCCGCCACGGCAACAAGGGCGTTATCTCAAGGATTTTGCCCATAGAAGACATGCCTTACAGCGCAGACGGAGAGCCTATAGACATAATCCTTACTCCGCTTGGCGTGCCGTCCAGAATGAACCTTGGCCAGATACTTGAAATGCACCTTGGTCTTGCGGCAAATACTCTAAACTACCAGGCCATCGTGCCTCCTTTTGCCGGCGCTACGGACAAGGAAATCAAGCAGGAGCTGGTAGAAGCCGGTTTCCCTGCAACAGGAAAAGTAACTTTGTTTGACGGCAGAACGGGAGAGCCTTTCAACCAGGGTATTGCAATCGGCTACATGTATATTCTGAAACTCCATCACATGGTGGAAGACAAGATACACATGCGCTCCATCGGTCCGTACTCTCTCATTACCCAGCAGCCTTTGGGAGGTAAAGCTCAGAACGGAGGCCAGCGCTTCGGAGAAATGGAAGTGTGGGCACTGCTTGGCCACGGCGCCGCATATACTCTGCGGGAAATGCTTACGGTGAAGTCGGACGACATTACTGGAAGGTCTGCGGCCTTTGACTCAATAGTGAAAGGCGAGAAGGTCAGGGATCCGAATGTTCCGGCATCTTTCAACGTGCTCCTCAACAACCTGCGCGGATTGGGTCTTGATGTTGTGAAGGGCCAGTCAGATTTATCAGGGGAAGAACAGCAGCAGTATTAATTTTTCACGGAAACCAACATGAAATACCAAAGAGAATCAACGCTTTCCGATTTTGACGTTCTGACCCTGAAACTGGCTTCTCCCGATCGCATCAAAGAGTGGTCGTATGGCGAGGTTACAAAACCCGAAACCATCAACTACCGCACCCAGCGCAGCGAGCGCAACGGCTTGTTTGATGAAAAGATCTTCGGTCCGGACAAAGACTGGGAGTGTTATTGCGGCAAATACCGAGGTATTCGCTACAAGGGCATAGTGTGTGAGAAGTGCGGAGTGGAGCTGACCAGAAGCATCGTCAGAAGAGAGAGAATGGGACACATCGAGCTTGCCGCTCCCGTCTGTCATATCTGGTTCCTAAAATCCATGCCTTCCCGCCTGGCTCTCATCATGGGTATTCCCATGGCAGACCTTGAGAAAGTGATTTACTTCGCCGGATACATCATCACCAAGATAAACGACGAAGAGAAAACCCGCATACTCAAAGACCTGGACTCCGAGTTCAAGGCAAAGGTAAAGGCCCTGGCTGATGAAAAGTCCAAGACCGCTTTGAAAGAGCTTTATGTCAAGACCAGAAACGACATCGAGTCTTTGACTCCCGGGCGAGTGCTTGATGAAGTGGAATACCACGGCTTTGCCATGAAGTATGCAACTTTGTTTGAGGCCTCTATCGGTTCGGAGCCGATATTTGAGCTTCTAAAATCTCTTGATCTGGAGCTTATGGCCAAAGAGCTCGAAGCTTCTCTTGAGAAAGCCGGATCTGCAGAGAGTATAAAGATAGGCAAGCGCTTGTCGCTCATTCGCCAGATGGCTCTTGCCGGTGTAAGACCGGAGTGGATGTTCCTTACCCGCATACCGGTCATGCCTCCGGGCTTGAGGCCCATGGTGCCGCTTGATGGCGGAAGGTATGCAACCTCCGACGTTAACGACCTGTATCGCCGCGTCATAAACCGCAACAACCGCCTGAGAAAACTCAAGGAGATATTTGCTCCGGATGTAATCCTGCGCAACGAAAAAAGAATTCTGCAGGAGGCGATAGACGCCCTGATAGACAACTCCATCCGCCACAGCTCTTCTTCCGGCGCGGTAAATCAATCCCAGAGAAGACCGCTCAAGTCTCTGGCAGACAACCTAAAAGGCAAGAGGGGACTCTTCCGTCAGAACCTTCTCGGTAAGCGTGTGGACTACTCAGGCCGCTCGGTGATTGTGGTTGGTCCAGAGCTAAACCTGGACCAGTGCGGTTTGCCCAAGCACATGGCTCTTGAGCTATTCAAGCCGTTTGTCATTTCCCAGCTTATCCGCAAAGAGCTTGCTTACAACATTCGCGGTGCGGGGCGTCTTATAGAAGAGGGAATACCCGAAGTGTGGGCCATTCTTGAAGACGTTATCAAAAACAAAAGAGTGCTTCTAAACCGCGCGCCCACTCTCCACCGCTTGTCGGTACAGGCTTTCAGGCCGGTGCTCATCGAAGGCAATGCTATCCAGGTGCACCCTCTTGTCTGTACGGCTTTCAACGCAGACTTTGACGGCGACCAGATGGCCGTGCACGTGCCTCTATCGGACGAAGCTCAGGCCGAAGCGGAAGAGATCATGGCTTCAGAGAAAAACATTCTCAAGCCAGGCTCCGGCGATCCCACCGTTACGACAAAACTCCTGGATATTATTCTGGGCGTGTACTGGATGACCAAGGTTATTCCGGGCGAGAAGGGAGAAGGAAAATATTTCTCAAACCCAAACAGCGCCATTACGGCCTACGAGTTTGGAGATGTGGGCTTCCGTTCTCTCATCAAGGTAGCCGGTACGGACTCAACAAAGTACAAAGAGTTTGATGGAGTAATCTTTGAGACCACTATCGGCAGGCTCTTCTTCAACAGCGTCTTGCCGAGCGACTATCCGTTCATCAACGATGAAATAGATCGCAAGGAGATGACCGTCATCTTCGATTCTCTTATGGAAAGATACGGCATAGAAAGTCTGCCCGGAATCTTGGACAAGATAAAGAACTTCGCATTCCGCTTTGCCACTTCTTCAGGCATCACCTGGGGAATTGACGATGTTACCATACCAGACGGCAAGGGGGAGATAGTTGCTTTGGCCCGAAAGAAAGCGGACGGAGTGATGGGCGACTTCAACATGGGTCTTATATCCGAATCGGAACGTCTGCAAAAACACGCCGAGATATGGCAGGGGGCCAAGAGCGGAGTGGAAAAACTTCTGCCCGATACCTTCTCCAACACAGATCCCGTTTACGACATGATCCAGTCCGGTGCCAGAGGATCCATCGGCAACATCACCCAGATGGCCGGTATGAAGGGTCTTATCACCAACACCCAGGGCGAAACTATCGAGTTCCCGATCGTATCGTGCATGAAAGAAGGTCTTACTCCCATTGAGTACTTCATCACCACGCACGGATCAAGAAAAGGTCTTGCCGACACGGCGCTAAACACCGCCAAGGCCGGATACCTCACCAGAAAACTCTTTGACGTGGCTCAGGACGTGGTTATTTCGGAAAATGATTGCGGTGCCAAGCACGGTATCAGCATTTCAACCGAGAGCGCTTCAGGCATAGGAGTTTCCCTGTCCAAGTCGGTAAAGGGCAGATTCCTCTCGGAAGACGTGTCTTCTCCGGACGGCAAAGTTATGTTCAAGAAAGGCCACTACGTCAGCAAGCATGACGCTATTGAGATGGAGAAAGCCGGCATCAAGACCGTGTCTGTCAGATCTCCTATGACATGCGTGGCGGTGCGCGGCATCTGCCGCACCTGCTACGGAGCAGACCTGGGCAAGAACGAACTCATTGATATAGGCGAGGCAGTCGGCACCATTGCGGCGCAGGCCATCGGCGAGCCGGGTACACAGCTTACCATGCGTACTTTCCACGCCGGAGGTGTTGCCTCCGTGGGAGGGGACATCACCCAGGGTCTTCCCAGAGTGGAAGAGCTATTCGAGAACCGCACGCCCAAGAACCCGGCTGTGGTTTCTCATGTCGGCGGCGTAGTGTCCGAGATAAAGAAAGAAGAAAACGAGAGAGTGATAGTGCTTCTTCCGGAAGAAAAATCCCGCACCAAGGACAAAGTTG
The DNA here is from genome assembly GCA_964553285.1 of uncultured Candidatus Saccharibacteria bacterium. Taxonomy (GTDB): domain Bacteria; phylum Patescibacteriota; class Minisyncoccia; order Phycocordibacterales; family Zambryskibacteraceae; genus CAZKKF01. Next base: position 96,245 of record CAZKKF010000001.1, read on the forward strand.
AGTATCTCGTGCCTGCTCACAGGGTCATCATGGTCAAGGTGGGTGATTCAATAGAAAAGGGAGACATACTCACGGACGGCTCCGTTGACCCGGATGAAATATTCAAGTACGGAGGCAAGGAGAAAACCCAGGAGTACCTCATACGCGAGATAAGCAAGGTGTACGAGCTTCAGGGAGAGTCTGTGTCAAGAAAGCACATGGAAGTGATGCTCAAGCAGATGTTCTCCAGAAGGAAAATCAAAGACTCCGGAAGCACGGACTTCTCCAAGGGTGATGTGGTTGAGCTGGAAGAGTTCACAACTGAAAACGAGCGCTTCAAGGCAGCAGGCGGCGAAGAAGCCAAGGCAGAAGAACTTCTGCTCGGTATTACGGAGGTGGCTTTGTCCCGAAAGAGCTTCCTGTCCGCCGCTTCGTTCCAGCACACAACCCGCGTACTCATAGCAAACGCATTGCGTGCAAAACAAGACCACATTCTCGGTCTTAAGGAAAACGTAATCATAGGAAGGCTCATCCCGGCAGGTACCGGTTTCCCAGGAAGCAGAAAGCAGTTGATGATAGAAAATCTGGAAGCAGGACACAAACAGGAGGCCGCTGTGGATGAGGAGTAGAAACTCCCAACCATGCCAAACCCAGTAGAAACCATAAAAGAGCGCCTGAATATAGCCGAGGTGGCCGCTGGCTACATCTCTCTTGAGAAGGCCGGTTCAAACTTCAAGGCTCGATGTCCTTTCCACCAGGAAAAGACGCCGTCTTTCTTCGTCTCGCCCGGCCGAAACAGCTATTACTGTTTCGGTTGCGGAGCCAAGGGCGATATATTCACCTTTGTTCAGGAGATGGAGGGTCTGGATTTCAGAGAGGCTCTGAAGATGCTTGCCGACAAGGCTGGAGTAACGATTGACAGCACCAAGCTGTCCCGCACTCCGGCGGAAAAAGAAAAGGAGGCGAGGCTCTACGAGGCGCTTGATGCGGCGGCATCTTTCTTTGAAAGTAATCTTGCAGGCACCGGAGGCAAAGCAAGTAGAGATTATCTCAAAGAGAGGGGTCTCAACGAAGACACCATTTCTTCATTCAGGATAGGTTTTGCACCGGATGAATGGAGTCTGCTCAAAAGCCACCTGCACTCTCTTGGGTTCACAGATGAGGAGCTATTTGCTACGGGCCTGATCAAGCTAAAAGAGGGCGGCCGCGAGCCGTATGACGTCTTTCGCGGACGCATCATTTTCCCCATCTTTGACGCTACCGGCAGGGTCATAGCCTTTTCCGGCCGCCTGCTTGGGCAGAGCGACACTTCGCCCAAGTATCTCAACAGTCCGGATACGGTGCTGTTCAACAAGTCCGAAGTGCTGTACGGCCTTCACAAAGCCAAAGCGGCCATAAGGGGGAACGATTACGCAATACTAGTGGAAGGGCAGTTTGATCTGGCGCTCTCCCACCAAGCGGGTATTCCGCAGACTATCGCCACTTCGGGCACTGCTGTGTCAGAGGGACATCTTGCCCGCTTAAAGAGACTTTCCGGCAGGCTCATTATCGCTTTGGACGGCGACGATGCCGGAATTGCCGCGGCTCTGAGAACGGGAGAGATGGCACTGAAAGCGGGATTTGAAGTGAAGTGTGCCCCTCTTGAAAAAGGTAAAGATCCGGCGGATACCATCCTTGAAAGCGCCGAAAAGTACAAAGACATAGTGAGAGGAGGCAAGCACATTGTTGAGTTCGTACTTGATCTCTGTATGAGCAACAACCCAGACAGGAAGAATCTGGCGAGAGAGGTGGGGGAAAAGGTCTTGCCGCTCATTGCTCTCATTCCCGATGCTCTGGTTAGGTCTCACTTTGTTCTGCTCGTAGCAGAAAAGACGGGCCTTAAGGAAGATGCGGTTTGGGATGAAGTAAAGCGAAAAGCGGGCGGCAAGACATATCCTCCCAGAATCGCTTCTGCAGAAGCTTCGCCAAAAATAAACCAGCTCGAAAAGCACCTGGCCGGCATCGTGCTCTGGCAGAGGGAGGAGAAAGAGCCGGTGCTTGGAGCGGACGAGCTTGAAAAAATGCTCCTGTCCTTCTTGAAGCCTGATGAATTGTCGTCTATCATTGAGAGATACGAATCCCAAAAAGAAGAGCTTATATTTGAAGTTGAAAACTACTATCGCGCCGCAGACAGCGTAGCGCATATAAAAGAGCTCATTCTTGGATTTGAAGACGATCGCATAAGGGAGAGCATGATACGCATCACTGCAGATCTTGCCGAATCGGAAAAAGAAAACGACCAGGAAAGAGCCAAGGAGCTGTTGATATCTCTAAAGAGATATTCCGACAGAAAAATGGAGATAGAAAAAGCGCGCGCGGGCTTGTTTGAAAACTAATCATTTTCCCATGAAAAAAAGCAACAAAAAACCTATGAAGAAAAAACCGGCCAAGGCCAAAGCCAAAAAAGCTCCGGCAAAAAAAGCCGTCAAAAAAGTTTCCAAAAAAGCACCAATCAAACCGCAAAAGAAAACCACTCCCAAAAAAGCCGCTCCCGTCAAAGTTGCCAAGCCTTCAAAGAAAAAACAGGCCACCGAAGACAAGATAAATCGCCTGCTCAATCGCGGCAAAGAGAAGGGTTTTGTTACGTACGATGAAATATTGAGAGAGTTTCCGACTATTGAAGAAGACGTGGTCTTTTTGGACACTCTCTATGTGGAATTTCAGACTGCCGGTATCGACGTGCTTGAGGGGGGCGGGCTCCTTGAGATGCCTTCCGAAGAAACGGGAGACAAGAGGTATCAGTACGGCAAAGGCGACTCTTCTTACGACTCCATACAGATGTATTTGAGGGAAATCGGCCAATATCCGCTTATATCCGGTATGCAGGAAAAAGAGCTTGCCAAGAGAATAGGGGCGGGAGATGCAGAGGCAAAGAACCTGCTTGCCAAGGCGAACCTGCGCCTGGTGGTATCCATTGCCAAGAAGTATGCAAACAGAAGTCCGGACCTTACCCTCCTTGACCTCATTCAGGAAGGCAACCTCGGCCTCTTCAAAGCCGTAGACAAGTTTGACTGGAAAAAGGGCTTTAAGTTTTCAACCTACGCCACCTGGTGGATACGCCAGGCCATAACCCGCGCTCTGGCCGACCAGTCTCGCACTATCCGCGTGCCTGTGCACATGGTGGAAACCATCGCCAAGTACAAGCAGGTGGTGCGCAGACTCACCCAAGACCTCGGCCGCGAACCTCTGCCCGAAGAAATCGCCACGGAAATGAACATGGAAGTGGAAAAGATTTATCAAATAGAAAAAATAGACCAGTCCACCGTATCTCTTGAAGCTCCGGTGGGGGACAATGATGATGACGGCAAGTCAAAGCTTGGAGACTTTCTGGCAGACGACAAGATACTCTCTCCCGAGCAGGAGACCTCAAGGCGCATTGTGCAAGATCAGGTTAGAGAGATATTGGACGAGCTTCCTCCCAAAGAGCGAAAGATACTTGAGATGCGCTACGGCTTGGGCGATGGCTTTACCCACACCCTTGAAGAAGTAGGAAAAGTGTTTGGTGTAACCCGCGAGCGCATCAGGCAGATTGAAGCCAAAGCGCTGGAGAAGATACGCCAGCATGATAAAATAAACCGTCTCAAGGGGCACTAAAATAAAAATCATTCATAAAAAAGAAGAGACCCCGCGTATTGCGGGGTTCTCTGTTGTGCAGGAACTCGTCAGTCCACGTTTATCCTAATGTGGACATGGGTGAGGAGTGAAGGTGTTTGCTCCTCTCGGGAGAACAATACCAGTCCCTCGGTCTTGCCCCTGCGCTTTGCCTCAATATAGAGGCGAGCTTTCCAGGCCCGGTCTCCGTTGAGGCAGTTCTCCCCGCATCGGGCTTCAACCACCCCGATCTCCACTCGGGTACTGACGATGCTTGTGTCAATTCCCGTGAGGTTGATTGAAGGGTTGGCGGTTGCGTGGGCCATGAACGGAAGCACGATCTCATGTTGCTCGCCATTCATCAGGGATACCTCCTTGGTTTCCCCGAGCGAGATGAAGACAGGGCGGTTCAGCAAATCTTGTCCCGACTGTACGCCGTAGCTTTGCTGGTAGACCGAACAGCCGACCAGAAAAAACACGATGGGGAACAACAAAAAGGTTCGCATCAGAGTCTCCGTGCAAGGGTGAAAAATGTGCAGGTTCCTACCCCCCATTATATAATAGTTGGGTTGGGAAGTCAATAGGTGATTTTGGGCCTAGAAATAAGCACAAATTGGCGGCGTGGTAGAATGGCAATATGATAACCGAAGCCTTCAAGAAAGCGTACAAAAACCTAAACCCTGCCCAAAAGGAAGCTGTGGACACAATAGAGGGGCCGGTGATGGTCATAGCAGGCCCCGGCACGGGCAAGACGTCCATTCTTACTCTGCGCATAGCAAATATTCTCAAAGAGACAGACACTCCTCCTTCGGGCATCTTGGCGCTTACCTTTACCGACTCTGCCGTACATGCCATGAGGCAAAAGCTTTTGCCTCTGATAGGCCCTGCGGCGCATAGGGTAAATATTTTTACCTTCCATGGTTTTGCCAATGAAATGATACGAAAGTATTCGGAATATTTTCCGCGCATCATAGGCGGCACGACGGCTTCCGATGTAGACAAAATATCCGTAGTGGAAGAAGAAATACTGAACGGCGATTACGAGGTAATAAAACCGTTCGGAGACGGACTCTTTTATGTAAGCTCTGCTCTTAGAGCCATATCCGATCTCAAAAGAGACAATATCTCTCCGGAAGAGTTTACGCGCGTCTTATCCAAAGAGGAGAAGGCAATCATGCAGTCCGAAGATCTTCTGCATCAGAAAGGCCGCTACAAGGGCGAGATAAAGGGTGCTTACAAAGAGGCTCTGAAGAACATAGAAAAAAACCGCGAGCTTTGCAGAGTTTATGCCGCATACGAGAAGGCTCTGGCGGAAAAGCGCATGTTTGACTACGACGACATGCTTCTGGAGATGGTGCGGGCAATGAAAGAAGAAAAAGACTTTCTGCAAACCCTGCAGGAAGAATATCTCTACATACTTGCGGACGAACACCAGGATGCCAACAATTCCCAAAACGCCATACTTGAACTATTGGCGGATTACCACCAGTCTCCCAATCTTTTTATAGTGGGGGATGAAAAGCAGGCAATATACCGCTTTCAGGGGGCCTCTCTTGAAAACTTTCTGTACTTCAAGAAAAAATTTGAGACGGCCAAGGTTGTGTTTCTGGATAGCAACTACCGCTCTACCCAGACCATACTTGATGCCTCCCACGCTCTCATGGGCAGTACCGGAGAAAATAAAGACGTGCTTCGTCCGCGCCTGACAGCGGGAGTAAAACACAGCACAGAAGCGCCCATAGAGCTGGTGGAGTACAACAGCTCGGCAGACGAAGCCCACAGCACGGCAATGCGCATAAAAGAGCTTATAGCCGATGGTCTTTTGCCCAAGGAGATTGCCGTACTTGTTCGTACAAACGCTGAGGCAAAAGCTTTTGCCCTCACTCTGTCTCGCATGGATTTGCCATACACTCTGTATACGAGCGACGACGTGCTTGAAGACGAAGATATGCAAAAGCTCATTATGCTTCTATCGGCTACGGCTTCTCCGCAGGACGAAGAGCTTATGGGCAAGGTGTTTCTTATTGATTTCCTGGGCCTTCACCCCATGGATGCAGTACTTCTCCTGCGGTTGTCCAGGGAGAAAAGAAGACATCCGCTTGAAGTGCTTATGAATGACTTGTCCTCGGTTTCTCTGCAAAAGGAAAAAGAAGCCAAGCACCTTGCACGGATGATGACGGATTTTATGGTGCGCGCAAATAACGAAAGTCTGCTTAGCGCTTTTGTATATATCGTGGCGGAGTCGGGTTTTGTGAAGCACCTTCTCTCAAGGAGCGACTCGGTGGAAAAGCTTGAAAAGCTTTCTCTCGTGTACGACGAAGTCTCGCGCATGTCGGTCAGCCGCCGCTCTGCGCGCCTTGCCGATTTTGTAGAGGCGCTAAATACCTTAAAGCGCCACTCGGCCCAGGTCAGTTTTTCCGGCAGGGCTATTTCTGACGGCGTGTCGGTCATGACCGCGCATAAGTCAAAAGGGCTTGAGTACGACTACGTCTTCATGCTAAATGTTGCAGATAAAGTATGGGGCAACAGGCGTGCCATGTCGGGCTTCAAGCTGCCTCTATTTTCCGGCGAGCCGGCGGGGGACGGAAGACAGGAGGACGAAAGAAGGCTTTTTTATGTGGCTTTGACCCGTGCCAGAAAGCATGTGACTATCTCCTGGCCGAAGACTGGAGAGGAGGGTAAGCCGGCACTCGCATCCCGATTCACAGACGAGCTTCCGCCGGAGCTTGTAGCAAGAAGGGAAGGGGAGGTGGCCGAAGCTTTCGAGCGGATGCTCCATCTTGCCGGTACGGAAAAAGAGTCCCGCACTCTCTGGGACAGAAAATATCTCAAGAAAATCTTTTTGGAGCAGGGTCTCAATGCAACCGCTCTAAACAATTATCTGGATTGCCCGTGGAAATTCTTTTTTAGGAACCTGGTGAGAATCCCCGACGTGCCCAAAAAACACCAGCTATACGGCACTGCCATACATGCCGCTCTCAAATATCTTTCTGATGCCCTGAAAGACGATGCCATGCCTTCTCTGGAAAATCTTTTGGACAGATATGCAAAACAGCTCCACAAACTGCCACTTAGTGAACACGAGCTCAAAGAGGCGGGGAAGAAGGGCGCGGCTATCCTTGAAGATTATTATCGGGAGAGGCTTTCCCGCTGGTACAAGAATGCGGTTGCGGAATACTCGGTGGCCGATGCCATTTTGCACACGGAAGAGGGCGAAAGTATCTTGCTTAGAGGCCGCCTGGACAGGGTGGAGTTTTTGGATGAGAAGAAAGTGAGGGTGGTGGACTACAAGACGGGATCTCCAAAAACCCGCAATGATATTTTGGGCGCCACAAAGTCCTCAAACGGCGACATAAAGCGCCAGCTCAATTTTTACCGCCTGCTGCTTGATCTTCATTCGGGGGGAAAATACGAGATGGTTGAAGGAGTGGTGGATTTTGTGGAGAAAGACAAGGCTGGCCGGTTCCACGCGGAAGCTTTTGTAATGAGTGAAGTGGACGCAGAGGAGGTCAAAAAAGAAACTATCTCCGCCGCAGGGGAGATAGTTTCTTTTAGCTTTTGGGACAAGACTTGCAATGATCCCAAATGCGAGTGGTGTGCTCTCAGGAAAACCCTTCTTTAAGGCAGGCTTACCTCAAGAGGGAATCAATCTGAAGCTCCAGGGCGCTTGCGGGCACTGCTCCGGATACAGGTATTCTCTGGCCGTCTCTGGTGAGAATGACGCTGTACGGAGTGCCGCGGCCTCCTGCCGCAACGGCATCCTGGTAGTCTCTCTCAACCTTGTCTGCATGTCTGCCGCTATCAAGACAGGTGTTGAACTGAGTTACATCAAGGCCGACTCGGCTTGCGATTCTCGGCAGTTCCGCCATGTCCAGGCGGTTGTTTGACGGAGTTACGCTGTAAAGCTCGTCCGTGTACGCCCAGAATCCTTCGTTGCCTCCAAGCTCGCCTGCGCACTCAAGAGCTTCGGCTTCTTTTCTTGCTGTCGGATGAAGCTGGTCAAGAGGGAAGTGTCTGTACACCCATGCCACTCTGCCGTCTCTGCCGTATTTTTCCATTACGGTCTGCAGGGTGGTATGGAACTGCTTACAGAAAGGACACTCGGTGTCGGAATATTCAACGATCACCACTTCCGCGTTCGGATTGCCTCTGATGTGGTCGGTTTCTCCCACCGGCCTTATTCTCACTTCCTGCGGGTTGGAAGGTACCGCCGCCTGGTTTCTCTCGGCTGTCGGCTTGCCCGAAAGGTAGATGCCCACTCCGATAAAAGCTCCCGCAATAATAATTGAAAGGCCCAAAACCATTGATTGTTTATTCATGGGCTACAGTATAACTGTCCGGCAGTGTGGGGCGCAAGGGATTTTTGAACAGTGCCTTCGGCCTTTTTTGATTGTATAATGTGCCGGTCTATGACTTATTTGGAGGCTATCTTTTTGGGGGCAGTACAGGGCCTGACGGAGTTTATACCGGTGTCATCTTCCGGCCATCTCATATTGGCAAGGCTTATTTCCGGCAACACCTTCTCGTACGATCTGGCTTTTGATGCCGTGCTTCAGCTTGCCACCGCTTTTGCCGTGGTGGCTTATTTTTTGAAATACATCTTTGAGCTTTACAGAAAAGGCAGGTATGGAGATGCGGACGACAAAAAATACTCAAGAAAAGTGCTCGCCTTTCTGGTGGTGGGCTCTCTGCCCGCCATTGCCGCGGGCTTTGCCCTGGAAGGATACATGGACGGAGTTTTCCGCTCGCCTTTGGTGGTGGTGGTGGGGCTTCTTGTCGGAACGCTCATAATGTACGCATCGGAGCGTTTCCACATGGTAAGAGGGGAGATAAACGCTTATAGGGGGTTTGTGGCCGGCGTCTTCCAGTGCCTGGCCCTTGTGCCCGGGTTTTCGCGCTCCGGCATGACCATATCGGGAGGATTGTTTTCCGGCCTTCCGCGCTCGGATGCTGTGAAGATGAGCTTCCTTCTGTCTTTTCCCATTATCATGGGTTCGGGTGTGAAAAAACTTTTGGAACTTTCCCTAAACGGAGGGCTCGCAGATATTGCCGTGCCCATGATCTTGGGCAGTATCACCGCTTTTAGCGTGGGCTGGTGGGTCATAGGTTTTCTTATACGCTATCTGCAAAGGCACACTTTCAAAGTTTTTCTCTGGTATAGACTGGCTCTGTCTGTGGTAATACTGGCAATCCTGTATTTGTAGTTTTTCTTTTTATATAAAAGGTTCAGGCCGCCAAGATCTTGTCTTGACGGCCCTTGCTCACCTTGTACTTTCCACAGACTCCACAGAGCCTGTTTTCTCGCCGCTGCCATTCTTGCGTTGTGGCATCATCGCAAGGCCCAGGATAACCAGGACCAGGATGAAGAACTCAAGCGGCCCCAACGGCGGCCTCGGGTCGCTGTACCCGGGATCTTCCTCTCCCCAGAAAATCATGCGCGCCTCTTTGATGTGCGGGTTTATGGACGAGCTCTCCTTTAATTATAGCATAACCACCCAGGAAAATCAATAGGCAAAAATAAGGCCTATTCTGGCCGTAAAATCAGAAAGGCAAAGCGTGAGTGAGGGAACTGCCGTTTCCGTCCTTCCAGCCGTCTGTTGAGATGGGAATCCGCACTTCTTCGCTTCCGTCCATTACTTTGAGGTGTTTGTGCTTCATGGCGTATTCAAATATGTCGCGGGTTATCTCCACGTCTTTGAGGCAGTACTCAATGATCAAGTCCACCCGCCCTTCGTTCCACCACTTCACCGCGCTAAGCCCTTCGGCGCTTTTGCTTGTGCCAAGGGTGGCCTGGGCGATGCTATCAAGCTTGAGCCTTCTGCCCAGGCTTTCTTTGATGCTTTTCATCAGGTCTATGCTCTTTATGGCACTAAGGTCTCCGGGGTAGTATTTATTGAGCAGGGGAAGATCAAAGTGGTCGGAGTTGTATCCTATGATCGCCTCGGCTTTTTCAAAAATGGGCCACATGTCTTTGAACTGGTGTTCCTCAAAAGCTCTCAAGGTTTTCGTCTCGTAGTCGTATACGCCCACTACCGATATGTCCAAATCGGCAGGGTCGTTTGAACCCACATCGGCAAATGTGTTCTTTGTTTCTATGTCAAAAACTACTTTACGCATACGGGCCTAGCTTGTGTGTTTCCAAGAAATCACGAATAGTAATATCGCCCATGCCAAAACCTATTGTTGGAATAGGTTCTACTCCAAAAATCTCAAGCAGGTTATCGTAACGACCCCCACCAAATAATGATCGGTTATTTTCCGGACTGGTGTCAAAAATTTCAAATACCACGCCGGTGTAGTAGTCAAACCCTCGGGTAATGGTGGGGTCAAATACCGCATTGTTTATACCCATCCCTTTCAACCTTTCCAGCAGGTTGCTTATTGTTTCGTTTGGTAATATGTTTGAATCAAATTCTTTTCCTGAAATTGCCAGCCACTTTTCAGCAAATTCATCCGCAGGCATTTTATTTTTGCGATCAAGGAGGCGTATAAGCTCAACATTGCCAAACTTTTCATTAAGAAGGACTCGGTCGTTTATACGAATCTCAAAGTTATTTTTCTCGGCCCCGAATTCTTTCATTATTTGGTGGCTGAGAGAAATTATCTCCACCTCAGCCTCCAAGCCGGCTACGCCCATAAGATCGCAGTTCAACTGCCAGTGCTCGCGCTTTCGGCCTCTCTGTGGGCGCTCATATCGGAAAAGGTTGGGAATGGAATACCAGCGCAGGGGGAACTTCAGGCTCTTTCTTCTTGCCGCTACCATGCGGGCCAAGGTCGGTGTCATTTCGGGCCGCAAGACAACCTCTCTGTCTCCACGGTCTGTAAATGAAAATGTTTGCTCGTTCACTATCTCCTCGCTTGTCTTATTCTTATACAGTTCTGCCGGTTCAAGAATTGAGGCGGCGTATTCTTCATAGCCAAATTTTTCAGCTACCTTTTTCCAGACTCCAAAAATATAGTTCTGGATAGCCATGTCTTCCGGATAAAAGTCTCTGACGCCTTTATAGGGTTCGGTGTTCAGTTTTGTCATGATGAAGGGTATTATAGCGCAGATGGCTGAAGTAATTAAGCTCTATAAAAATCTTGGCGAAACGCCTCTGGAGTGCATTTTGCGTTTCAAGGCGGATAACCCCCAATACGCAGAAACCAAGATGACCTATCTTGGTCGGCTTGACCCAATGGCAGAAGGGTTGCTACTTGTGCTTGCCAGCCCCGCGAAGCTTCAGCGAAGTGGGGGCGGGGCAAAGAAAGACAAGTATCTTTCTTTGGATAAGCAATATGAGTTTGAGGTGCTGTGGGGATTTGAGACGGATACCTATGATACCTTGGGGCTTGTGTCTGGCGGAGGGGATATGCCGCAAAAACTGGAGAAAAAGATGGAAAGCATCCTTAAGCATATTGCTGCAAGAAAAAGCCAGAGCTACCCGCCGTTTTCTTCAAAGTCTTTTAGGGGCAATTTTCTCTCCGTGCGCGACAAGACCATAGACGAGATTGATACGGTGGAGCGCTCTATAAAAATATTTGATATCGTGCACGTTCACACAAGGCTCATTTCAGGGTCTGATATTTTAAATGAGATAAAAAGGCGCGTTGCTCTGGTCAATGGGGACTTCAGACAAGAAGAGATTTTGAAAAGGTGGGAGGTGGCTTTGCGAGGTAAGGAGAGCGACAAGTTTCTCATATCAAAGTTTAAGGCAGATGTATCAAGCGGCACATACATCCGCGGCCTCTCGCATGAGATGGGAAAATATTTAGACACGAGTGCTCTGGCATGGAGCATTAAGAGGACGAGAGTGGGGGAGTTTGAAATATAAAATCACACAAAATACTAGAGGCTCTTCCGCAACATGGGGAAGAGCCTCTTCGATCACCGGTTACCCACCCTTAGTGGCGGGTACCTTTTGTTCACTATCCGGGGCCGAACGCGCCCGACGGAGGGAGTCGCGGGTGGCGACCGTCTCCATGTACTTCTTGGTGTGCTCCGCGATCAGGCTGTCAGCCTTAGCGACCGACGGAATCTCCTTGATTTTCAGGTGGACTTCGCGACGATTCCTGAGGATATTGACGTTGCATCCCCCTGGAGGGAGCTGGCCAATCTTCAGGTCCAGCCCGTAGTAGTCCGTTCCCCTCACCTTGTACACCCTGTACTCCACCTTGGAGTCGCAGTAGCTGGTCACCGGGGTAAGACTCCCGCCGCAACCAGCGAGGACGAGGGCGGCGAAGACCGCAAGGACAACGCGAACGAAGGGCATGTTCTTCCTCAAGTAGGATAGTGAAAAAAATAAAGAGCTGTTACCCCTACATCATACTATATCTATCATATAAAAGTCAATAGCACCAAAATTATCCATATTTGGTTTGGGCGGCTAACAGCTAGCGCCTAAACTTCTATCTACTTACCATCCCTCTGTGCCTTGGAGCGGCCTGATTGGGTGAGGTGTTTCTTGCGGAGGCGAATCTCCTTGGGGGTGATTTCTATATATTCATCTCCCTGCATTACTTCCATGGCTCTTTCTATTGAAAGCTTCCAGGGAGGAGCGAGGAATATGCCGTCGTCAGACCCTGACGCGCGCATGTTGGTGAGCTGTTTGCCCTTGGTGGGGTTTACGTAAAGGTCTTCGCCCTTGGAGGTGTTGCCGATGATTTGCCCCTCATAGACTTCATCTCCGGGTTCTATATACAAAGTGCCTCTCTGCTGGAGGTTGTCCAAAGCAAAGGCCAAGGCCTTGCCC
>CAZKKF010000002.1:0-53132 GCA_964553285.1 uncultured Candidatus Saccharibacteria bacterium
GGTCAATCCCCTGCTTGCGGCCGCCTTTGGCGGGCACGAAGAGCTTAGGGATAATTATTTTCAAGTCGGCCAGTCAAAGATAATGTGGGGAGAAGTGCTCTCTACCGGCCTGGATTTTCTCATCATCGCCTTCGTCATCTACTACGGAGTAAAAGTGATAGGCTTGGAGAAGCTCGACAAGCCAAAAAACTAATGACAGGACTGCCTGCCAAAATCCTCCTTGCCGCATGCGTGTTGTGCGCGCCCATCGCTTTGCCGGCGCAGGAGCTATACGTTGACCTGCAGGGTATATACCGCGCCAAGGTGGTGGAGGTAAAGAGCGAAGAAGTCCTGGCTTTGCCCGGGCTTGGCACGGAAGTTTTGGTGCAAAGCCTTGAAGTGGAATTTCTTGAAGGCCCTGGGAAGGGAGAGGTGGTGGAAGTGCAAAATGACTATGCCCGTTTTTATAAGGGAGACAAGCTTTTCGTAAATTATCTCAAAACCATAAACGGCGATGAGATACATTCCGTGCGCGAGGCGGACAGGCTCGGCAACATTATGGTCTTGGTGGCGATTTTTGCCGTAGCAGTCATCCTCTTTGGGCGAAAGCAAGGCGCGCGCTCTCTTCTTGCCCTTGCGGTGAGCATTGCGGCAATAGTTTTCATCCTGATACCACTGCTTCTGAAAGGGGTAAATCCCCTCGTGGCAAGCACAATGGTCGCATCGGGCATCTTGGTCTTTGCCATACTTGCAACGCACGGCTTCAACCGCGAATCTTTGGCGGCACTCATAGGCACCGTATCGGCAGTGTGCATCACTTCCCTTCTGGCGGGCTTTGCGGTGGATGCCGCAAAGCTAATAGGATTCTTTTCCGATGAAACGGTTTTTCTAAACATGCAGACCGGCGGAGCCTTGGACTTTCGCGGACTACTTCTGGGCGGCATTATTATAGGAACGCTTGGAGTACTGGACGACATAGCTATCACCCAAGCGGCAGTGGTGCGAGAACTCAAGCTTGCAAACGACTCTCTTACAAAGAAAGAGATTTTCCACAAAGCTATGCGTGTCGGGCGCGAGCATGTGGGAGCGCTGGTAAACACTCTGGCCCTTGCTTATACCGGTGCGGCCCTGCCTTTGATACTTCTCTTTTACAGCTCTGAAGCGCCGATACGGCTGATTATCTCCGGCGAAAATGTATCAACCGAAATAGTGCGCACTTTGGTGGGAGGTTTGGGGCTCATCCTTGCAGTGCCTATCACCACTTATGTAGCAGTGAGGCTTGTAAAAGCGAAAGGAAGCGGCGGCGGACACTCACATTCTCACGGGCACGCACACAACTAAAAAACAAATGGGTACCGAATGGAAAGTTTTCATAAAAACGGAAGACGTCTGGGACGCGATGAAAGAGCTTTGTCTCAACGCAAAAAAAGAGATTCTTTGCGAGCAGTTTATCCTGGACACCGATGAGGCTGGCCTTGAATTGCTGGATATATTGGCCCAAAAATCAGCAGAGGGGGTGAAGGTGCAAATACTTTGCGACATGGTGGGATCGGTGGGGCTGTTTACCAGCCCCACTTTGCAAAAGAAGCTCACGGACGCGGGAGTGGAGCTTGCCTTCTGGAATCCGGTCAAGCTGTGGCGCATAGACACTTTCTTTTCCTGGTTCTTCCGTGACCACAGGAAAATGCTGGTGGTGGACGAAGAGCACGGCATGCTCGGGGGAGCGGGCCTGAGGGAGGACATGAGAGAGTGGTGGGATGCCCATGTGGAAGTGTCCGGCCCCGTAACGGCGGAGATGAAGCATTCTTTTATGGAGATGTGGGCGCTTGCTCACGAAAAAAGGTTGCTCAAAAGGATAAAGCAGAGAAAGACCATATCAAAAGGATTTGAGTTTGTGGCCAATGCACCGTCCAGAAAGTCCCACCACCTGTATAACGCCATTTTGGCCGCCATCAAAAACGCAAAGGAATTTATAAACATCACCACTCCCTACTTCATACCGGACAAGAGGCTAAAGAGGGCCTTGATCCAGGCAGCCAGAAGAAAAGTGTCGGTAAACATACTGGTGCCAAAAGTCTCAAACCATATCTGGGCCGACAGGGCGAGCCAGGCCATGTTTGCCGATCTTCTGGCGGAAAATATAAACATACTCACCTACGGACCGGACATGATACACGCCAAAACCATAGTCATAGACAACAAGTGGGCAACGGTGGGCTCCATGAACCTGGATTCCCTTTCTCTGTCATTCAACTACGAGGCAAACCTGGTTTCCACAAACAGCAATTTTGCAAAATATTTAACCATGCTCTTTGAGGACAACATGGACAATACCGAGAGAGTCATAGAATGGAGCTGGAGAAAACGCGGCATCAGGCGCAAACTCCTTGAGCGCATTGCCTGGCTGTTTCGCAAAGTGCTGTAAACATTTGATAATAAGGCCTTACTACGCTATAATAAAAAGAACGAAGTAACAGTCCGCCCAAAAACACCCAAATTCGTGTATCAGAGAACCAGAATAAACTTAATGATAAAAGCTCCCACTCTAAGGGTCATTGGAGCCGAGGGAGAAAACATAGGCATCATAAGCAGGGAGGAAGCCATGCAAAAAGCCCTGGAAGCCGGTCTTGATCTGATAGAGATATCGCCAAACGCCAACCCGCCGGTAGCGAAGATAATGAACTACGGCAAATGGCAGTATGCAGAGGCCAAGAAGCTAAAACAAGCTAAAGCAAAAACTCACCAGGTAGAGGTAAAAAACATACAGGTAAAAATAGGCACCGGGGAGCACGACCTGTCCCTCAAAGCGCGCAAAGCGTCAGAGTGGCTAAAGGAGGGCAACCGCATAAAGATAGACCTCTTCCTGCCGGGCCGTACCAAATACCTTGATCAAAAATTTCTTAAGGAAAGGATGGACAGGTTTTTGAACCTGATTACCGAAGAGTTTGTTGTTGCAGACCCGGCCAAAAAAAGCCCCAAGGGCATGACGGCGATTATAGAAAAAGGCAAAAGCAAGCAGGCCTAAAACACAGCCTCACAAAAGCCCCCATTTGGGGGCTTTTGTTATTTCCTACTGTCCGAACAGAATACAAGGATTAGGAGCGAGCTTTCTCTGCTATTGATTCAAATACCTTGGGTCTACCGTGGGCAAGCTCGGATAGAACTTTGCGGTTGAGCCTGATGTCTGACTTCTTAAGGTCGCCGATAAACTTGCTGTATGACATGCCGAGAGGCCTTAGAGCGGCATTAAGCTTGACTGTCCAGAGTTTTCTGAAGTCTCCCTTCTTGTCTCTGCGATGAGCAAAAGCATAACTGCCGGCGTGGAGTATCGCCTCCTGGGCCTGGCGCTCTTTTGTTGATCTGCCGAAACGATAGCCCTTGGCCATCTTGAGCAGATTGCGGCGGTATTTGAGTGCATTGACTCCTTTCTTTACTCTTGTCATTTCAGTTTATAGATTAGCTAGAAAACGGCTTCCGGCCTTATTGGAAATAGTAAAAGAAGCAGAACGCTTCCTGTTGAGGCGTGCCCTTCGAGACTCCTTGGCATTGAAATGGTTCTGCCCAGGGGCGCGAGCCAAAACCTTGCCTGTTTTGGTTACTTTGAGCCTCTTTGAAAACGATTTGTTGGTTTTTATAGCCATAATTTGGACCTCAAAACACGAAAGGAGATTATACATCTTTCCCAGCCCAAAGCAAGCGCCAGGCCGGCCTGAGGCCCTGATATGGGGTTTCCGGCCTAAAGCACGTACTCCACACCCTTTTGCATAACGGTAGCCTCGACTCCAACCTCGTCCTTCAGCCTCTGAGAAAGGAATGTGGCGGATTTCAGCTCTCCCATGGCCACAAACACGCGCTTGGGCTTGGGCTCAAAACCCTCCACGAAAGCCGTCAGACCGTCAGAGTCTCTGTGGCCGGAAAAACCCTTTATGGTAACCACCTCGGCCCTCACAGAGACGGGCTTGTCGTCTATCATCACTTCCCCCGCCCCCTCTTCTATCTGTCTTCCCAAAGTTCCGGGCGACTGGTATCCGGTGAAAATTATCATGGCGTTGGAGTCCGGCAGATATTTTATTTCGTGAGACAAAACTCTTCCGCCGGTTGACATGCCTGACCCTGCCAGGATTATCTTGGGGCCGGGCACGGCGGCGATGTTTTCCGACTGGGACCTTTTGGCGGTTTCCTTGAGGCGGGAGAAACGAAAGATCTTATCGCCGGAACGTATTTCCTCCCGAGCGCTTTCGTTGTACAGGTCAAAGGCCCTTTCGTATTCTTCGGTGATTTTGATAGCGAGGGGCGAATCAAGAAAAACCGGCACAGAAGTGAGTTTGCCGCCTTCAATGAAGTTATCAAGCAAGAAGAGCATCTCCTGCGTCCTCTCCAGAGAAAAGACGGGGATTATAACCGTGGCCTTGCGGGAAACAGCCCTCTTTAAGGTTTCGAGCAAAATCTCTTCTCTTTTGTCTCTGTTTTCGTGAAGACGGTCGCCGTAGACGCTTTCCATAAGCACATAATCCGCATAAGGCACTTTGTCGGTGTCTTTGAGCAATACGGCCGGCGAGTTGCCCAGATCTCCGGTAAAGAGAATGCTCTTGTCCAAGGCTCCTTGCTTCACCTTTACCAGATACATGGCGGAACCCAAAATATGGCCTGCATCGTAAGCAGTAACACCTACACCCTGCAGAGGTGAAAAATCTTTGTAGTAAGACACCACCTCCCAACGGGACATGATGTCTATCACATCCCTTTCGGTAAACACCGGCCTTCGGCTTTCTTTCTCGGCTCTTGCAATCTCCAAACGCAAAGCGTCATTGAGCATCAGAGCCGCAAGCTCCTTGGTTTCCGGTGTGGAGTAAACCGTCCCCGAAAAGCCGGCGGCCGATATGGTGCCAAGCCTGCCCACATGGTCTATGTGCGAGTGAGTAACCAAAATCACAGACACAAGCGCGGGGTTGAAAAGAAAATCCTTTCCATTGCTCCCCTCCTGAAGGCCGTTCCCCTGGCTCATGCCGCAGTCAACGAGCAAAGTGCCCGCCGGAGTTTGGAGCATAAAGTTTGAACCCGTTACTTCTTCCGCACCGCCGAATGCTGTTAGTTTTATATCACTCATGAGACATCAATTATAAATCTTATAAACAAAAACGCCGAACATCGCACCCGCCACAGAGGCCAAAGCGTCTCCTGCGGTATCAAAGAAAAGGCCGGATGATATGAATGTCATGCCGGTAGCGTACTCAAACATTTCCCACAAAAAAGATACACCCAGCACCCCCGCCATGGCCCACACATACTGCCTTCCACCCGCAAAGACCGCGGCAAAGAGGATACCGAGGGAAAGCCCGACCAAAACATGCACCCCTTTGTCCGCCATATCAAACCTCCAATACCAGGCAAAGCGGAGAGCCTGGGTGTGCGCAAAAAGAGCTGACGCGGCTACCGCCAGAGACGCAAGCAGAGATACATGGCGGCGCGTTATGTTCATGATATGCAAATTATAGCGCACAAATGAGAATGCCGTCCCCTGTGCGAGACGGCATGCTTATGGGACCGCAGAGTATCAATTTCCTAGCCCTATGGGCCAGGTGGGTTTCCGCAGGAGAGGGATCATGTGCGGCCATGGGCCGCGCAGCTTCTCGTCTCCGATTTAGGAATCCCTGAAAAAAATCGTTTGGAAATAATACCCTGCGATCCTGTCTGGATTATACGCCCGCCCCAACCCAACCTCAATCAGAAAGCGCTGTGCATAATGAATAAGAAAACACAAAGCGGCACGGCTACAATACATAGCGAAAAACAGGCCCAAGCGAAGCCTCAAAAAACAGCCCCGTCTGAGGGGGCCGTTTTTTAGCAAACAAAGATATCGCCGTTTATTCCAAAATGCCGTCCAGGTTGATATCGTACAGAATCTTTTCCTGAAGAAGCGCATAGGATATAAGTTCTTCCGGAGAAAACCAGATGCTTATTTCCCTTTCCGCCTCGGATGGCTGGTCGGAGCAGTGAATGAGGTTGCGCACGGCCCTTCCGTCGGTGTTGGCGATATCGTAGGAGTCCAGGGTAAAATCACCGCGGATGGTGCCTACGTCTGAGGTGGTGGGTTCCGTGCCGCCAACGAGCTTTTTGACTATGGCCACAGACTGGTTGCCCTCCACTACCATGCCCACTATCGGGCCGCACATGAAGTACTTGTACAGGGCCGACAGCACGTCTCTGCCGTACTCTATGGCAGGCTTCTGAGGCTCTCGCCCGTCTTTCTTGAGGTTTTCAACGGTACGCTCGCCCACTTTCTCGCACCAGGCATCGTCTTTGCCGTAGTGCCTTTGGGTGCGATCCTGATCCGGCACAAACATTTTCAAAGCTATCACCTTAAGGCCCGATCTCTCGATGCGGTTTATAATTTCGCCAACCAGGGAACGCTGTATTCCATCGTGTTTTATGGCCACGAATGTTCTTTCTTTTTTGGGGTGCATGGATTGAAAGCTTACAGTGAAATAAAAAAGTTTCAAGCAAAAAACCTAGCTCGCAGTCAGCACAATGGCGCCGTCATCGGTTATGGCTACGGTATGCTCAAAGTGGGCGGCATTGGAACCATCGGCGGTCTTGTATGTGTATCCGTCTCTCCCAAGCGCAATTTCTTTTGTACCGATGGCAAACATGGGTTCAATGGCAATGACCATACCGGGCCTTAGGGAAAGACCATGCCCTTTTATGCCGGTATTTGGCACATACGGGTCTTCGTGAATGGATCGCCCCACTCCGTGGCCGGACAAGCCTTCGCATATTTTGAAGTTGGTTTTTCTCGCCACCAACTCAACCGCCGCACCTATGTCCCCCAAAAACCCTCCGGGGCGGCAGGCCAGAATAGCGTCATGCAAGGCTCTCTCGGTGGCGGCTATGAGATGCTCGTCCTCCGTTGATATGCGGCCCACGGGTACGGTAACCGCAGAATCGGTGATAAGACCTTCGTGTATTATCCCAAGGTCAATGGATACAATGTCCCCTTCCTTCAAGGTCCTGGCGTTTTTGCTAGGAATGCCGTGCACTATTTCATCGTTTACCGAAACGCAGACAGCCGCCGGGTAAGGTTTTCTTGCCCCTTCCGGACGATAGTTCAGGAACGCAGGCACCACGCCCCTGCTCTTGCAGCGCTTCAAGGCCATGGCGTTTATTTCATTCAGGGAAACTCCGGGATGCGCCATTGAGGCAAGCTCTGCGAGTATGCCGGCGTGTATTTTGCCGCCTTCGCGCATGGTCTTTATCTCTGAAGGAGTCTTGAGATGTATCATTTAGATCTTCAATTTTGAAATAATTTCCTCGTGCACCGCTTCTATCGGCTGTTCTCCGTTTATATCCAGAAAATCGTAATAAGGCTCGCTTTTATAATATTCAATAGCGGGAATCACGTCCGCGGCAAACCAGGCCAGGCGTTTTTCGTTTTTTTCCCTGCTTAGGTCATCCTGCCTTCCTCGGCTCTCGAGCCTTTGATGAGACCATTCATCCGAAACGTTGAGATAGACAATGGTGGGCTTCATAAACTGCAAAAACTTCAGAGCCGTTTCAAGCATAAACGCCTCGTTTTTGGAGCGCGGAGTACCGTCAAACACAAGATGCGTGCCCTCGGTATATACATCTATCAAAGATTCGGCCCACATATAGGCGGCAAGAAAATCGGGCTGTCTTACACCTGCTTTGTACGCTTCGTTTGATAATTTCTGCACATACTTGTCTCCTTTTATAAAATCCCTGAACATCTCGCCCGTCTCTATGGTTATGATGTCTCTGCCGGAATCCAGGTTTTTCAAATACTTCTCAAGAAGCTCCCTTTGGGTGCCTTTGCCGGATCCTGAACGGCCTATGAAAATAAAAGCTTGCGGGTTCATCTGTTTACCCTTTCTAGCTTATAGGTTTTGGCGCAAAAAGCAAAAGCCTCTGCGAAAAAATGCGTATTAGTACTCCCTGGCTGAAACCTGGGCATCAAGCTTCTTAACCAAATCAAGAACCACGGAAACAACGATGAGCAGAGCCGTACCTCCTATGGCAAAGGCCTGAACGCCGGTGAGAGCCCTCATAATAAGAGGCAAAACGGCGATAAGACCGAGGAAGGTGGCGCCGACCAAAGTAAGGCGGGTAAGTATTCGTGCCACATACTGGGAGGTTGATGCGCCCGGGCGCACACCTGGTATGAAAGCTCCGTTTTTCTGCAGGTTGGTGGCAAGCATGTCCGGATCAAAGGTAACGGCGGTATAGAAGTAAGTGAAGAGGAATATGAGCAGGAAGAAGGCTATGCCGTAGAACCACTGGTTGGCAAGAAGCACCAGTCCCCACTGGGCAAAGCTTCGCACAGCCATGTTGGAAGCTTCAGCCATAAAGTTGAGGAGCATCTGGGGGAATAGCAAAATGGAGAGGGCGAAGATTATGGGAATAACTCCCGCCTGGTTTATGCGGATAGGAAGGTAGGTTGATACGCCGCCGAACATGCGCATGCCCCTGACGCGCTTGGCATAGGTAACAGGTATCGGCCTTTCAGCCTCCGTTACCACCACCACTCCGAAGATGACCAAAGCGGCCACCACAAAGAAGGCAACATACAGGGGCAAATCGGCGGGAGTAAAGGTAAGCGCCAGCTGCATTACGCTCGTAGGCAAAGCGGAAATAATACCGGCAAAGATAACCAGCGATACGCCGTTGCCCACGCCATATTCGGTAATAAGCTCGCCTATCCACATGACAAGCATGGCTCCTGCGGTAATGACTACCAGGTTGACGGCCATATCCATGCCGGAAAGACCGGAGATAACTCCCTGTCGAGAAAGAAGCGTGAGAAAGGCAAAGCCCTGAATGAGTGCCAATGGTACGGCAAGCATTCTTGAGTACTGGGCAAACTTTCTCTTTCCCGCTTCGCCTTCTTCCTGCTGCATCTGCTTGAGCTTCGGAATGAGAATAGTCATCAACTGCATAATGATGGAACCGGTAATGAAAGGCCCCACTCCAAGCATCATTATTGAAAGGTTTGAAAGGCCGCCGCCGGTAAAGACGTTGAGCAGACCCAGAAAGTCGTTTTGTGCAAAAAACTGCTCGAGGCGGAAGGCGTCAATGCCGGGTATCGGTATTACGGAAAGGGCGCGGAAGACAAGCAGGGCCACAATGGCAAAAAGCATGCGCTTGCGCATCACCGGGTCTTCCAACAGCAGGCGTATTTTTTGGAAAAGTGTTTTCATTTTGAAACCTTCTTACTTAGGATTTGACGGTACCTCCGGCGCTCAAAACAGATTCTTTGGCGGAAGCCGAAAGAGCGATACCCTTAACGGAAACCTTGGGAACTTCGCCCTGGCCGACTATCTTCACAAGCGGCAGTTTGCCGTTGCGGGACTCTATGATGCCGCGCGAAGCAAGAATGTTTAAGGTTACAATCTCACCATCTTTGAAAGCGGCGAGCCTCTTCACAGACACGGCAACGGCCTTCTCCCTGCTTCCCACAGTGGACTTGGCGCGATTTTTTCCGTAACCCCTCTTCTTGGGCAGGCGCTTTATGATGTCTCTTTCTTCCGGGCGCTTCTTCCTGCCGGCGCGCGCGTTCTGGCCTTTTGTACCGCGGCCGGAAGTCTTACCGCGGGTGCCGCCGCGACCCACTTGTACGGCTTTCATCCTTTTTGTCTTTCTTGAGAGAGTGTTTTTCTGCATGGCTTTTATTTTATCTTGGTGTTGGAAAAACTCCCAAGCGCCTTGATGGTAGCTTTGGCGATGTTTAGCGAGTTCTTGGAACCGGAAAGTATCTTGGCGTTAACCTCTTTCACTCCGGCAAGGTCAAGCACCGTTCTCACCGAGGAGCCGGCCAGTATTCCCTTTCCGGGGGCGGGCATCATTTTTATTCTGGCGCTTGAGTATTTTGACGTAATCTCGTGGGGAATACGCATAGACTTGGTAAGATGCGCGGTAACGATATTTTTCTTGGCATTGCGAATGGCTTTCTCAATGGCAATGGGAGTATCGCTTGACTTGCCCTGACCAACGCCTACCATGCCTTTTCTGTTGCCGATTACTACAGTGGCCGAGAAAGAAAATCTGCGTCCTCCGGCAACGGTACGGGACACGCGGCGAATACCCACCAGCTTGTGATCAAACTCCGGCTTTACTCTGGGCTCTTTCCTTCCGCCTCCGGGACGGCCTCCTCTTCCGCGAGGCGCTCCTCTGCGGCCCCTGTCTCCGCCTCTGGGGTGAAACTTGTCTCCTGCGGGCTGGGCGGCCGGTGCGCCATTTTGCACGCCGGAAGGAGCGGGAGCCGCGGCTGCCGGAGTTTCAATTGGCTGATTTTCGATTTTTGTTTCCTCTGTAGTCATATTTTTAGAAAGCGAGTCCTCCTTCGCGTGCACCCTCGGCAACTGCACGAATGCGTCCTGTATAAATAAATCCTCCCCTGTCAAAAACCGCCTTTGTAACGCCCTTCTCCTTGGCAACTGCGGCGATCTTTGCGCCCACGGCTTTTGCCCTCTCAACTTCGGTACCGGCTTTATCGCCGCGGGATGTGGCGGAAGCTATGGTCTTTTGGGCCGTATCATCTATAAGCTGGGCATTTGTATATCTGTTGGACTTGAAAACGGCCAGGCGCGGCTTATCGGCAGTCCCCTTTACGGTAGACCTTATTCGCGCATGACGCCTTTTGCGGTGTTCTTTTTTTGTTTGTGTAACCGTTTTCATGTCTGTTTCGTAAAACTACAGGATTTAAGCTTATGAGGCAAGTTATGCCGATTTCTTGCCCTGCTTAATCTTGATAACCTCACCCTCGTATCTCAAGCCCTTTCCTTTGTAAGGCTCCGGCTCCTTGAGGGCTCTCACCTTGGCCGCAAAAGCGCCCACATCTTCTTTGTTGATGCCGGAGATCGTGATTACGTTCTTCTCAACCGTTACAGACAGGCCCTGGGGCACCTTAACCTCCACAGGATGAGAAAAGCCCAAAGCAAAAACCAAAGTGTCGCCCTTGAGCTCGGACTTGTATCCGATACCTTCGAGCATAAGCTTTTTTTCAAATTTGGTGTTTACGCCGGATACCATATTGCGCACATGAGCCGCTACGGTGCCGATCATGGCTTTGGTTTCAAGAGTTTTTTTTCTGGCCTCAAAAGAGACGTGGCCGTCCGCCACCTCGACACCTATGGTATTGGGAAAAGAGCGCGATAAATCGCCGTGAGGGCCTTTCACAGACACCGTAGTGCCTTCAACCGATACGGTTGTGCCTTGTGGTATATCTACTCCTTTTTTAGCTAGTCTTGACATGTTTTTAATTCACTACCACATAACGAAAAGCGCTTCGCCGCCGACACCCTCTTTCCTGGCGGTAATGTCGGTCATAACTCCCTTGGGGGTGGACAAGACCATGATGCCGTAGCCGTTCTTGATTGGGCGCAATTCCTTAACGCCCTTGTATACGCGCCTTGAGAGCTTTGAAACTCTGTCCGAGCCCTGTATGCGGGGGCGGTTGTTTTCGTACTTAATGCCAACCTCTATATACTTCTCCACCTTTTTGCCCTTCTTCTCCACGGAAGAAACAAAACCTTCCTTCTCAAGCAAGCCGAGTATCTCCTCCATAAATGCGGAAAAAGGCACCTCTACCGTCTCCTTTTTGACGGCCTGGGCGGTGCGAATCCTATTTAGCATGTCTGATATTGGATCGGTCATTTTTTTACCAGGAGGACTTCTTAACGCCGGGTACTTTGCCCTGATTGGCAAGTTCCCTGAAGCAAATGCGGCACAGTTCAAAATCTCTCATATAGCCGCGCTTCCTGCCGCACTTGAAGCAACGTCGAACTACCCTCGTTGAAAATTTGGGTTTCTTAAGTGATCTTGCTATGACTGATGTTTTTGCCATTTTATCTTAAATCTCTCTCCCCTTCTGCCCGGGGCAAATGCCCTCAGACAAACAAAAAAGCCCTAAAAAGCTTTCGCTTCAGACTACCAAGTAAGGCACCGTATGTCAATCACTCCCTAAGGCCTATTTCTTGAACGGAAAGCCCAGGTAGTCCAAGAACGCCTCAAGCTCCTTTTTGGACTTGGCGGTGGTAACTATGGTGATAGCAAGGCCAAAAACGTCCTTGAGCTCCTCGTCAGAAGTCTCCGGGAAGATGGTGTGCTCCTTGATACCGATAGTTATATTGCCCATTTCGTCCATGGCGGTCCTCGATATACCGCGGAAGTCCTTGGTGCGCGGAAGGGAGATATTGAGCAACTTGTCCAGGAAGTCATACATCCTGGGGCCCCTCAATACCGCCTGCAATCCCACCACATCTCCCTGCCTCACCTTGAAAGAAGCCACAGACTGCTTGGCTCCTTTCCTTGCAGGCCTCTGGCCGGTGATGCGGGCAACCCTGTCGGCGGCAAGGTCAACTTTGTTCTTATCCTTGAAAGAGCCCACTCCGGCGGAAACCACCACTTTGGTAATGCGGGGCGCCTGCATGGGGTTCTTATAGCCCATGGAATCTTTCATGGACTTAAAGGCTTCTTTTACTTTTTGGTTTACTGTCTGCATGGCTTTTGTTGAAAATTATGAGATCTTGGCACCGCTCTTTGCGGCAACCCTCAGCTTCTTGCCCCCTTCTCTCACAAAGCGAACGCGCGTAGGTTTCTTGGTCTTGGGGTCTGCGATCATGACGTTTGAAACGTCAAACGGAGCGGCCTTCTCTACCACCTGGCCCTTGGTATTGGCCTTGCCTTTGCGCTGATGCACTTTCTTCATATTGACTCCTTCCACCAAAACTTTTCCGAGACGCGGAAAAGCGCGCACCACGGTAGAGGTTTTTCCTTTGTCCTTACCGGACATCACTATGACTGTGTCTCCTTTCTTGATTTTCATGATATTTATACGACTTCGGGCGCCAGGGAAATTATCTTCTGGTATCCCTTCTCGGCCAGTTCGCGGGGAATGGGACCGAACACGCGGCCCGCTATCGGCTCCTGCTTGCCTTTTTCTATGATGACCACGGCATTTTCGTCAAAGCGAATATACGAACCGTCGGCGCGGCGGGTGGGAGCCTTGGAGCGAGCCACCACAGCATAAAGAACGTCTTTTTTCTTGACCTGCTTGCGGGGCTCGGCTTTCTGCACCGAGAGCACCACGATATCGCCTATGCGGGCATAGCGCTTCTTTGAGGAGCCGAGCACCTTGAAGATGCGGCCAATCTTGCCGCCGGAGTTGTCTGCTATTTTTACTATGGATCTTGGCTGTATCATGTTTTTGTATTATGCGACCACCACGAAGTGCTTGTCTTTGGAAATCGGTCTGCTCTCCGCTATCTCCACCTTGTCTCCTATGGCTCTGGTGTTGCCGGCATCATGCGCTTTGTACTTCTTGCTGCGCATCACATACTTGCCCACGCGAGGATGTTTCTTGTAAGAAGTAACTTCCACCACCACCGTGTCTTTCATCTTGTTTGAAACAACCGTGCCCTTGAGCACTCTGCCTGCGGCATAGGAGGTTACGGCCCCGTCAGAGGACTTTGTATCGGTATCTTTATCTTTTTTGGAAAATGGATTTTTCATTGTTTTTATTTTGTCTTGCCGATTCTTGCGGAAAGTTCTGTCAGCATGCGGGCTATCTCGCGGCGGTAAGCCCTGCCCTCGCGCACATTGCGGGTCTTAGAGCCGGAAACGCCAAATCGAAACTGACGGAGAAGTTCTCTCTTCTCTTTCACCTCGTTGCGGATATCCGCATCTGTTTTTTCTTTGTATGAAGACATAAAAGTTTATACCCTGGCCACGACCTTGACCTTCACCGGAAGCTTGGTGCCGCCCTTTCTCAAGGCTTCGCGAGCCACAGCCTCCTCAACGCCGTCCACCTCAAAAAGCACGCGGCCGGCCCTGACAGGCGCCTGATAGCCTGAAAGTTCGCCCTTTCCCTTACCCATTTTCACCTCGGCGGGTTTCTGAGTATAAGGCATGTCCGGGAAAATGCGAATCCATACCTTGCCGGTCTTGCCAACCGTTCTTGAAATGGCCTTTCTTGCCGCTTCTATCTGGTTTGAGCGTATGCGTCCCGGCTCCATTGCCTTAAGGCCGAATGAACCGAAAGAAACAGCAACGCCACGAGTGGCCGGGCCGACTTTTTTCGGATTTTTGCGCATGGTATGCCACTTTCTGAATTTTACTTTTTTTGGATACAACATGGCGGTTTATCTGGCGGCCTCATCACCGAATATATCTCCGCGATATATCCAGACCTTAACTCCGATATGGCCGTAAGGAAGCTTGGCTTCATAGTGGCAATAATCCACATCGGCCCTCAGGGTCTGCAAAGGAATTCTTCCAAGCTTGCGAGTCTCAGAGCGGGCAATGCTTGAGCCGGCCAGGCGGCCTCCCAAGACTATCTTTACACCCTTAACGTCTCTGTTTGCCATCACTTTCTCAACCATCTGCTTCTGTACGCGGCGGTACGGCAGTCGCTTTTCCAAGCCTTCCGCCACCATCTGCGCCACGATAGCCGCATTGGCTTCAGGCGACCTTACCTCCCTGACATCAAGCTTCACCTCCTCGTTTGAAATAAGGTTGTTTGCCTTTAGGAGCTTTATGATCTCATCGCGGAGCTTGGTCTGCCCGTCTCCCTGCCTGCCGATGATAAGACCCGGCCTCGAGGTCTCTATGATTATGCGCAAAGTCTTCTCGCTCCTTTCTATATCTATAGAAGCAACGTACTGGCCGCGAAGCTTTTTCTCAAGAAAACTGCGAACGATTACATCGCTCTTCAAAAAAGAGGCGTATCTTCCCTTGGTGCCAAACCAGCGCGACTTCCAGTCGCGGATAATGCCAAGGCGGTGTGAATATGGATGGACTGTGTGTGACATGTTTGTTTATTTGGAATCTTCGGCCTTTTCAGTCTTTTCGGCAGGCTTTTCTTTCTTTACCCGAACGCGCTTGTTGGGCCTTCCCTCCTCCAAAACCACCGTAACGTGGCTTCGGCGCAGGCGTACGGGGTGAGCAGAACCTCTGGATGCCGGCTGACTGCGATAAAGAGTGGTGGCCTTATCAACCCTTATATCCTTCACCACAAGATTATCCTCGGACAGGCCTTTGTTTTTGGCATTGGCGGCGGCTGAGGAGATGAGCTTCTTTATGGGGTGAGAAGGCCTCTTTACGGTAAAAGTAAGCATATCCATGGCATCGGATACGGACTTGCCTTTGACCAAATCTGCAACGCGGCGCGTCTTGCGAGGCGACTGGCCGTAATCTGAGAGTTTTGCTTTTACTTGTGTCATTGGATTATTCCGAAAGAGTTTTCAAAATGGGCCTATTTCTTGGCCGCGGGCGATGCCTTGGCCGCCTGCGCCGCCGCTATCTCAGACTCTTTCTTCTTTGTCTCAAGCTCCTTTTGCATCTTACCGCCGTGGCGCACGAACTTCCTGGTCGGAGAAAACTCCCCCAGGCGGTGGCCCACCATATCTTCAGTCACGAATACTTCGAGGTGGCTGCGGCCGTTATGTACGCCAAAGGTAAAACCCACCATTTCCGGGGAGATTTGGCTTGCGCGCGCCCAGGTCTTTACAATACCGACCTGATCGGGCTTTTTCCCCTCAATCTTCTTGAGGAGCTTTTCGTCTACATATGGGCCTTTGTGGGATGATCTCGTCATAAGAAACAAAGAAGCTCTAAACAGAGCTCAGGCAAAGATTCTATCCGAAGATGCTCCCAGTGTCAAACACACCGGCCGGAAGCCGTAAAATCAGGCCTATATTACGCTCGCGTCCGAAGAAGCTCCGGTTTAGGAATTGCGGTTGATAGTAATAATAACTTCCCTCTTGAGCGACTCGTCCTCCCTGACGGAAATAACCACTGATTCGACCGAAGAACCAATATGTCTTTCAGCGAATATCCTGGCCTGATCACCGGCGGTAGAGGCAGTGCTGGTTTTTACCTCGTAACCGTTTTGCCTCAAATGCTCAAGATAGGCCTGGAAAAGATCGTTTATGGGCGATCGGGTCTTGTATACGGCAACAAACAGATCGGTTGACTGACCATTTCTGTGTGCGGCTACGGCGTGATGAGAGCGGGTTATCTCTGCGTCGTTTGTCAAAATAAAACCCCGGCTGAAGCCAGCCACTGTTTCTCCCTCGGGAGCGCTTGTCTGTATCTTTACCGGAGAGGAGCCGGGCGTGAACTTTGCCCACCAAAAACCCAAGGCCGCCAAAAGAAGGAGGGCCAAAATACCGATAATAATCTTGGTGTTTTTGTTGCCTCCCTGATCGGTTCCGACCGGAACAGAACGACCCATGTTCATATTTTCTGCGCTCATATTTTTTATTTTAATTGTTCTTATTTGCCGCACGACCCGAAGAACTGTACGTACATCTAGTGTAACACCAAATAACCATATGCAAATCCACAATCCACAGATTTGATTTCACCTAAAACAAATACGCAAGTTGCCTTGCGTATTTGTGTCAGCCCAAACTACAGCTGTATTTTATTCTTAGGAGGACGAAAATTATTTCCTCTTCTTGCCTACAGAGCGGCGGCGCACAATGAGAACGTTTGAGTATTTCTTGCTTCGGCGGGATTTCTGGCCTTTGCCGGTGGGCTTGCCGTAGATACTTCTTGCCCTCCTGTGTCCTCTGCCGGAGCGGCCTTCTCCACCTCCGTGAGGGTGGTCTACAGGGTTCATAGCAGAACCGCGCACCGTAGGCCTTATACCAAGCCATCTGGAACGGCCGGCTTTGCCGATATTTGTAAGTCTGCTTTCCGGATTTGAAACCTCACCTACGGAAGCAAAGCACATTCTGTGTACTTTGCGCACTTCGGAGGAAGGAAGCTTTATGTGCACATAATCACCGTCCTTGGCGATGACTTCGGCATATCCGCCTGCAGAACGCGCAATCTTTGCGCCGCCTTTGGGCTTTACTTCTATGTTGTAAACAAAAGTACCAACGGTTACGTTTGCAAGAGGAAGCCTGTTGCCCGGAGTTTCCGGTGCATCCGGAGAAGTAAGATAGGTGTCCCCCACTCTGGCGGTATTTGGAAGAAGAATGTATCTCTTCTCGCCGTCCTTGTATGCCACCAATCCGATGAAGCCGGAGCGATTGGGATCGTACTCAACGGTCTTTACAGTGTAAGGCACGCCGATTTTGTCGTATGAAAAGTCCACATCGCGGAAGCGCCTCTTGTGTCCACCGCCTTTGTGGCGAGTGGTAATACGGCCGTGATGGTTTCTTCCAACAAACCTCTTTCCGCCTTTGGTAAGCGATTTCTCAGGCTTGGATGATGTCAAAACACCCTTGTACGATACAACGGTTATGTGTCTGCGGGATGGTGTGGTGGGCTTGAATCTTTTCATGGCTGTTTTATGAAAGCTGTATAGTATCGCCTTTCTTGAGAGTTACATAGGCCTTCTTGCCGCCGGATGTAACACCCCTCTTTCCGCGTACCGTAACTTTCTTGCTCGGTATGCGCACTGTGCGCACATCCTGCGGAGTTACTTTGTACAAAGCCTCAATGGATCGGGACACATCTCTCGAAGAAGCATCCGGATGAATATTGAAAACGTAGGTATTTTTATTTTCGGCAACAAAAGAAGCCTTCTCGGTAATGCGCGGAGAAATTATTATTTTTCTGGAACGCAGTGCGCCCAAAGAAGCCTTGGGAGAAAAGGTTTTTACTTTGGGAGCAGAGTCCGCCGGAGCTTTCTTTTTGTTTTTTTGTGAGAAAATAGCCATGATGGTTTTTATGCTTTCTTTGCTTTAGCCTTGGCGGTTTTTTTGACCGGCTTCAATTTTTTGGCAACAGGCTCTTTACCTGCATCTTTTCTGTTTGAAACCTTGCCGGAAAGAAAGGCCAAAGACTCGTCCGGATTTACCAGCACCAAATACTTGTATTTCAAAACATTTACCGGGTCAAGGCTTCTGGTCTCGGTGAGCGAGATAGATCCTATGTTGCGGAGACCGCGTTCGGACGAATCGCTCTTCTTGCCGAAAGCAATGTAAGCGGCATTGTTGCGGCGGGTGGAAAGCTCCGGAAGAGCCGCGCCCTTGGCCACATCGCGGAGAGCGGCAATGCCAAGTTTGGTCTTTCCGGAAACTTCAAAAGATT
The DNA here is from genome assembly GCA_964553285.1 of uncultured Candidatus Saccharibacteria bacterium. Taxonomy (GTDB): domain Bacteria; phylum Patescibacteriota; class Minisyncoccia; order Phycocordibacterales; family Zambryskibacteraceae; genus CAZKKF01. Next base: position 18,037 of record CAZKKF010000002.1, read on the forward strand.
CCACAAACACCACCTTGCCGTCTTTCCACTTGCGGGATATTAGAGACGCCAAAGCCGCGGCCTTCATCTTCTTGTTTACCTTGCGCAGGTAGTTTTTCTCATTTCTTGGGCCGTGAGTAACGCCTCCGCCAACCCATATGGGCGAACGGCGAGAACCATGACGAGCACGTCCTGTTCCCTTCTGCTTCCAGGGCTTTTTGCCGCCTCCTGAAACCTCACCGCGGTTCTTGGTATGAGCTATGGGGCTTCGGGCGGAGCTTTCCATGGAAGTTACCACCTGATGCACCATGTCCGCGTTGAAGCGCGCGCCAAACACACGCTCCGGCAGAGAGATAGTGCGAGAAACTTTTCCTTCAGATGTATATACGACTGCTTCCATGTTTTTTATTTGATAGCCCTTACTTCAACCAAAGTGCCCCTTCTGCCCGGCACCGCACCGCGAAGGACAAGCTTGTTTTCCTCCGGAATGACGGCGATAACCTCAAGGTTTTTTACCATCACGCTGTCTCCTCCCATGCGGCCGGCCATGCGCATGCCTTTCGGCACCTTGGAACGCAAGCCTCCGCCAATGGATCCCGCCTCGCGCTCGGAGTGCTTCTGTCCGTGAGAACGGCGTCCTCCGGCAAAGCCGTGCCTCTTCACCACGCCCTGGAAACCCTTGCCCTTGGAGGTTGAGGTAACGCGCACCATATCTCCCGGAGCAAATACTGATACTTCTATCTTATCGCCGCGGTTTGCGGTCTCTCCGCTTTCAAGGCGAAACTCCTTGAGATACTTGAAACTGCCGAGATCGCCGGTGTGGCCTCTCTGCGGCTTGGCTATGTTCTTTTCCCTGCGGGAAGCAAAACCCACCTGCGCGGCTTCATATCCATCTTTGTCTTTGCTTTTGACCTGCGTTACCACCACCGGGCCCGCCGTGAGGACAGTCGCCGGATGAACGACTCCTTTGTCGTCAAAAAGCTGGGTCATATTCTGTTTTTCTGCAAGAATGAATTTCATTTGGGTTTTTGGCACCGAGCCACACTGCGCACCTCGCGAAACAAATAAGTCCGCGCCGTCTTTAGAGTCCAAGCCTCTGGCTTACATAATCTTGACGTCAATCGACACACCTGAAGGCAAAGACAAGTTGGTCAGGGATTCTATAAGCTTCTGCGAAGGGTTCACGATGTCTATCAGCCTCTTGTGTATCCTCATCTCAAACTGCTCTCGCGCATTTTTGTAGACGAATGACGCACGGTTGACTGTGTACTTCTTGAACTCTGTCGGCAACGGTATCGGGCCGTGCACCTCGCCTTCGTAGCGGATGGCGGTGTCAATAATCTGCTTGACCGATACATCAAGAATCTTGTTCTCGTAAGCCCTGACTCTTATCCTCAAGCGGGAAATGCCGCCTTCGGATTCTTTTGTCTTAGCTTTTGGAGCCTTTATTTTTGCCGTTTTTGTGCTTGTCATGTGTGGTGGGAAAGAACTTCTCTCAAACCTAATCTGTTTCTCCGATTAGGCTACGATTTTGGTTACAACACCTGCGCCTACGGTCTTGCCTCCTTCGCGGATAGCAAACTTCTGCTTCTCCTCAAGAGCAACAGGAGCCACAAGCTTTACCTTGAAGGTAGCGTTGTCTCCGGGCATTACCATCTCAACGCCATCGGCAAGAGTAACCTCTCCGGTAACATCGGTGGTGCGGATGTAGAACTGGGGCTTATAACCTGTGAAGAATGGTGTGTGACGGCCTCCTTCCTCTTTCTTGAGGATGTACACCTCTGCTTCAAAGTCGGTGTGAGGAGTAACGCTTCCGGTCTTGGCGAGCACCTGTCCGCGGGTGAGATCTTCTTTCTTGGTACCGCGCAAAAGAATACCTGCGTTGTCTCCGGCCTGAGCGGCATCCAACTGCTTGTTGAACATTTCCACTCCGGTAACGGTGGTCTTGGCTGTAGCCTTGAGACCCACGATCTCTATTTCCTCGCCAACCTTGAGCACGCCGCGCTCTACCTTACCGGTAACCACGGTGCCTCGGCCTTCGATGGAGAAGATGTCCTCAATCGGCATAAGGAAGGGCTTGTCCATGTCTCTTTCCGGAACGGGAATGTATGAGTCCAGGGTATTGATGAGCTCAAATACCTTCTGTGCCCACTCATCGGAAGTGTCCTTGGCTTCAAGAGCCTTGAGGCCTGAACCACGGATGATGGGGGCGCTTGCGCCGTCATACTCGTACTTGGTCAAAAGCTCGCGAATTTCTTCTTCCACAAGGTCAATAAGCTCCTTGTCGGGAACCATGTCGCACTTGTTTAGGAATACCACAATCTTGGGCACACCAACCTGGCGGGCAAGAAGGATGTGTTCGCGCGTCTGGGGCATCACGCCGTCGGTAGCCGCAACCACGAGTACTGCGCCGTCCATTTGAGCGGCACCGGTAATCATGTTCTTGATGTAGTCGGCGTGGCCTGGGGCGTCAATGTGAGCGTAGTGGCGGCCCGGAGTCCAGTATTCGGAGTGGTGAAGAGCGATAGTAATACCGCGTGCACGCTCCTCCGGAGCCTTGTCAATGCTGTCTATAGCCTCAACTCTGGCGCCATAACCCTGGTCCTTGTGCATATCAAGCACATGGAGGATGGAGGCCGTAAGAGTGGTCTTACCGTGGTCAACGTGGCCGATTGTACCTACGTTTACGTGCGGTTTGGAACGATCAAAAGTGTCTGCTGCCATGTTTTTTTGTTAGTTTTTTAGTACCAACCTTCCCGAAACGCGCGAGATAATGGTTTCCGGAAGCCTGCTACCCTGTGATAATTGCCCGCCAAAAAGAAAAAGCCGTAACTAGCGGTAGGACACATAATACAGGTAGCCAAATAATAGTCAATAGAGAGCCAGCCCCGCTCTTCCTTCCGGAGGAGCGGGGCTGGCTTTTAGCGCACTTTGCCCTAAGGGATTTCCGAATTTACCTGTGGGCTATTTCGTTGCGAACTTTCTCAATGTAGCGCGAAGCCGCTTCCTGGCCGCCAAGACCGAAGGAAAGGCCGAAGGCCAGAGCCAAAGCCACCACAACGCCTGTAAAGAGGGTGTTTATGATGGTTGCTCCGATGCCAAGCTGTGAAAGCGCTACCAAAAGACCGAAGATCCAAATGGCCCATCTGGTGATGGTGCCGAGCATGTTGGCGGAACGGATGCCTGCGGCGCGGGAAGAAGTGGCAACTATCTTCTGCATCACATCACCCAATACGCCCGCTACAAGAAGCACCAATACAGCCACTATCACCTGAGGCAAGTAGCCCAGAACGGTCTGCTGGAGGAAGAGGTTGACCTGTGAAAGGCCCAATACCTCAAATGCCGCCACAAGGAAGACGATAATGACAAACCACTTAACCAGGCCGCCTACGAAGGCGCCGCTGTTTAGGTTTATACCGCCCTTGTTCATAAGATCATCAGCTCCCGTCCTGCGGAGAGCATCATCAACTCTGATACTGCGGAATATCTGTCCAATGGCCTTGCCGACCACCGATCCTAGAACCCAGCCCAGAATGATAATTATCACCGCAACCAGAAAACTCGGCACAAAACGGGCGATGCCCATCCAGACATCCTGAAAGGAAGCGGTAAGCACATCTCCCCATGTATTCAACATCATGTTTTTAGCGCGCACTCGGCGCGTCTCATCACTCTAAACGAATAATTTATTGACCTGTCGCGAATGCTATGGCCTGGGGTAAATTATACCCCGAAATAAAGCGCAAAAAACCCTCTTGTGGATAAATGGCCGATTGGAGGGGTGATTTAAGGCCTATTTGTTAGGACAAAAGGAGCTTATTGAGAAGTTTTTCGTGGGGAAAATCCAAAATATCCCTTATCAGCTTGTCATAAAGACCCACTCTGTATTTCCAGTCCGGCGTTTCAAAAGCGGCGTACCTGACCTCTTTGCCCAAAAGCGACTCAATGTGCGCCACCGCATTGCGCAAAGGCCCCTTGCGCAAACCGTCCCCCACTACGAGCAAATCCACCCTGCTCTCCGGATTTTGTATGAAAAGGCCGGAGACTATGATGAGCTTGATATTTCCCGCTTTGGAGATCTTTTGCACTATCTCTTTGTTGCTTACGGAACCCACTTCCGTAAGGAAGTTTTCAAGAGAGGCGCGGTGAGGATAGGCTTTGTTTAGGGCATAGCCGCTTGTTCGCCTCTTTATGAGGCCCGCCTTGGACAGCTCATTTAGCTCTTTGCGGACTATCCTGGGGCTCTCTTTTACCCTGTCTATGACATATTTAGCCTTATAAATGCTGTCCGGATTGAAGAGGAACAGGCGCATTAGCTTTACTTTGGCTTCGCTTCCGAATATTGCCGAAACTGACTTGGTCATTGCCGGCATTGTATATAAGGGGACGGAAGGTCGCAACTGCGAAGCAAAATAGCAAAACACAAACCCCCCAGCTTAGCTGGAGGGTTTGCAACACAAAACCTAAATACTTTGGAAATAAAGCTTATTTGAAAGCAACCTTGCCTCCCGCTTCTTCCACCTGCTTCTTCAGGGCTTCTGCCTCCTCTTTCTTCATGTCTGTCTTGATGACTGCCGGAGCACCATCTACCAGGTCTTTTGCCTCCTTGAGACCGAGGCTCAAAACCTCCTTGATCACCTTGATAACGGCTATCTTGTTTGCGCCTGCGTCCGCCAACTCAACCGTAACGGTTGATTTTTCTTCCTCGGCGGGGCCTGCAGGACCTGCGGCGGCAACGGCTACAGCCGAAGCCGACACTCCAAACTTCTTCTCAAACACTTTCACCAATTCGTTGAGGTCGAGCACGCTCATCTTTTCTATCTCCTCAACTATCTTTGCGAACTTGGCGGGTACCTGTACTTCGGCGCCTGCGTTGTTCTCTACTGCGTTGTTTTCTGTATCTGACATTTTAGGAATAGATAAAACTTTTAATTCTTAATTTTTGGAATCCGCTATGGCCTTGAGCCCTATCACCAGTCTCTGTATGGGAGAATTGATGATATTCACGAACTTGCCATGAAGTACCGGCAAGGCGGGAATGGAGGCAATTTCGCTCATCTCCGAGGCGTTCATGAACTTTCCTTCAAACACTCCTCCCAAAATGGAAAGATTCTCCGGAAACTTCTTCTTGAACTCAAAGATGGAACGGGCCGGAGCAATAAGATCTTCTCCGTACGCCCAGGCCACTTCTCCGGGAGTCTCAGGCATTTCCCCTTTTACGCCCGCATCGGTCAAAGCTTTGCCCATCAGGCTTTTCTTTGCCACGGTGTAAGAGACTTCGTTGTCGGACAACGCGCGCCTCATGTCGGTGGTACCTGCCATATTGAGACCCTTGAAGTGAACAAAGACGATTGATTTTGCCTGCTTCACGACATCGCCAAGCTTGTGCAAAATCTCCTTTTTCTTTTCTCTTGTTAACGCCATGTTTGTCTTTTGGTTTTTTATATCGACCTTCGTAAGGTTTGGGCCTCGGTTTTTTGGGCAAATAAAAAACCCTCAACCAAGGGCCATGAGGATCGCAAAATATTGCGCGGGCAAGGGCTTCTCTAGAAGCCTCTCCCGACCTCGGCAGGGTTTATGAGAAAGAAACAAATCTTCCTCACCTGCTGTCTCTGGCCTTACGCACGCTACTTTACACCATTCTCCAATTTAATTCAACAAAAACGAAAAGGGAGCGCCGTGCCAAAAAGGCCGCGCGCTCCCCGTGGAAGTTTTGGGCACTTCCGAGCCCTTTGTCGCTAGCGCGTCTGGCGCGCGAGCATTGCTTCAATCTCGGAAACCCGAAGCTCAAGCTCGCCCACCCGCGCAAACACGGAGTCCAAGCGAGCCTCCTCGGAGAGCCTTGCCGCCCGCTTCTCAGACAGCAAGTCGCCGAAGACCCTGTCCAAGCTGAACAGCATCGCTGCGAACGCCACAACAAGACAGAACACAAAGATGAAGTTGTCTCGCCTCGTTGATTTGGGACGGTAATGACCACCTCCGCTTCCGATACCCATTCCCATGTGTCCTCCGGGCCATTGGCCGGCGAAATGTACGCATACTATGAGCAGAATTGCCCATATGTGCCCTTCTCCCCCCATTATAGCATACCCCGCCTCAAAAATCAAGTACCGCAAACGGCGGCCAAAATAGGCTCAAAAAACACCCTCACTTGGCAGGGTGTTTTTACTAGAGGACACAGGAGAAGGAAAATATTATTTCGCGCCCATTCTTGATTCCGTGATGCCCTGGGCTACGTTGTTTGGCACGATGGCGTAGTGGTCAAACTCCATGGAGAAGTTGCCGCGACCCTCGGACATTGAGCGGAGCTGTGTAGCATAGCCAAACATCTCTGCCAGAGGCACAAAGGCGCTGATGACCTTGAGTTCTCCGCGCTCTTCCATGCCTTCAATCTGACCTCTCTTGGAAGAAAGCGAACCTGTTACGTCGCCCATGAACTTGTCCGGCACCACTACTTCTATTTTCATAATAGGCTCAAGAAGAACGGGCTTGGCTTTTTTGGCCGCTTCCTGGAAGGCCTGGCTTGCCGCTATCTTGTAGGCGATTTCGGAAGAGTCCACATCGTGGTAGGAACCGAAGAGAAGCTCGCAGGAGATGTCTGTCATCTTGAAGCCCGCGACCACTCCCCTGTCCATGGCTTCGCGCACGCCTTTTTCCACTGCCGGAATAAACTCCTGCGGGATAACGCCGCCCTTGATGGAGTCAATAAACTCAAAGCCCTCTTCTCTGGTCACATTCTTCGGCACCTTTTCTTCCGGATCGTACTTGGGCAAAGGCATAATCTTTATCTTCACATGACCGTACTGGCCCTTTCCTCCGGTCTGCTTGATGTATTTGTTTTCCACCTCAGCTTCGCCGGTAATGGTTTCCTTGTATGCCACCTGGGGAGCGCCGACATTTGCTTCCACGTTAAACTCTCTCTTCATTCGGTCAACGATAATTTCCAGGTGAAGCTCTCCCATGCCCATGATAACCGTCTCTCCCGTATCAGGGTCCGACTTGATGCGGAAAGTGGGGTCTTCATCGGATAGACGCTTCAAAGCAAGACCCATTTTGTCCTGATCGGCTTTGGTCTTTGGCTCAATGCGAAGAGAGATAACCGGCTCGGGGAAGGTAATCTGGTCAAGCACGATGGGGTTGTTTTCGTCGCAGAAAGTGTGCGAAGTCTTGGCGTCTTTGAGGCCCACAGCGGCGGCAATTTCTCCTGCGAAGACTTTTTTCACTTCTTCTCTCTGGTTTGCCTGCAAACGCACGATACGGCCGAGGCGCTCCTTGGTGCCGGTGGTGGAGTTGTATATGTAAGAGCCCGCCTCCACTGTTCCCGAATACACTCTGAAGAACGTGAGCTGACCCACAAAAGGATCAGCCTGAAGCTTGAAGGCAAGGGCGGCAAAAGGCTCCGAGTCTGAAGCATTCCTTATGGCTTCTTCTCCGTTGCGGGGGTCTACTCCTATGATGGGAGGAATGTCCAAGGGTGAAGGGAGTAGATCCACAACGGCATCAAGCACCAGCTGTACGCCTTTGTTTTTCAAAGCCGAACCGCAGTACACAGGGAAAATGGTATTGGCAATAACCGCCTTGCGCAGAGTTTTTATCAACGCGTCATAAGCTATTTCCTCGCCGCCGAGGTACTTGTTCATCAGCTCATCGTCGTTTTCCACAATGCGCTCCAGAAGCTCGGCACGATATTTTTTGGCATCTTCAAGCAGGTTTTCGGGAATGTCTTTTTCCATCACCTGGTTGCCCATGTTGCCTTCAAAGTAAAAAGCCTTCATGCGAAGCAAGTCCACTACGCCGTCATGCTTGTCCTCTTCACCAATGGGGATCTGGAGTCTTACAGCCTTTTTGGAAAGCCTGTCAAGAATGGATTTATATGAACGCTCAAAGCTTGCTCCGGTACGATCAAGCTTGTTGATGAAGCAAATGCGCGGCACCAGTGCTTCCTCGGCATAACGCCAGTTAGTTTCCGACTGCGGCTCAACGCCCGCCACTCCGTCAAACACTACCACCGCACCATCAAGCACCCTCAAAGACCTCTTCACCTCCACGGTAAAATCAATGTGTCCGGGAGTATCTATAATATTGAAACGATATTTGCTCTCATTTTTTGCGCGCTCTGCCGCAGAAAGATATGTCGGGCTCCAAAAACAGGTAACAGCCGCGGCGGTAATGGTGATACCGCGCTCTTTTTCCTGCTCCATCCAGTCGGTGGTGGTTTCTCCCTCATGCACCTCTCCTATCTTGTGCTGGGATCCGGTGTAGTAGAGCACGCGCTCTGATGTGGTGGTCTTGCCAGCATCCACGTGGGCCACGATTCCAAAGTTTCTTACCTTTTCAAGCGGATAATCTCTTTGCATAAAATTTATGTATTAAATAATGCTCATCTTGCGACAAACCCAAAGCAGACCCGACCTAACAAAGCCCAAATTACCAGGCAAAGTGAGCAAATGCCTTGTTGGCCTCGGCCATCTTGTGCACATTCTCTCTCTTTTTGATTGCCTCGCCCTCGTTTTTTGACGCCAGAGTAAGCTCCTCTGCCAGGCGCTTTGCCATGGGCATACCCTTGCGTGCGCGGGCCGCTTCTATGAGCCAACGTATTGCCAGAGCCTGCTTTCTCTCCGGACGCACTTCTCTTGGCACCTGGTAGTTGGCGCCGCCCACTCTCTTTGAGCGTACTTCAACCGTGGGGCCGGCATTGCGCAAAGCGCTTTCAAATACTTCCAACGGATCGCCGCCTCCTGCGGCGATTATGTCAAAAGCGCCGTACACAACCCTGCGGGCGGTGTTTTTCTTGCCGGACTCCATTATATGGTTGATAAACTTGCCAACCTTGTCTGAACTGTACTTCAGATCAGGCAATACTTCGTGTTTTTCTCTTTCTTTGAGTTTCCTTCTCATGGTTTATTTGGGTTTCTTTGATCCGTACAAAGACCTGCTCTGGCGCCTGGTTTCCACTCCGCCGGCATCAAGCACGCCGCGAACGATAGAGTAGCGAAGACCAACGTCTTTTACGCGGCCGCCCTTAAGCACCACCACAGAGTGCTCCTGCAGGTTGTGTCCGATTCCTGGCACATAGGCGGTAACTTCCACTCCGTTGGTCAGACGTACGCGGGCAATTTTACGGATAGCCGAGTTAGGCTTCTTGGGAGTCTTTGTGGTTACTTTGGTGCAAGTGCCTCTCTTAAAAGGAGAGTCGTAGAAAGTGGGTTTGTTCTTGAGAGTATTAAAACCGCGCAGTAAAGCCACGGATTTGGACTTCCGCTTTATTTTGGTTCGCTTTCTTTTTGCCAGTTGGTTTATGGTTGCCATTTGAAAAAGCGCCGCTTTGGCGCAACAGAGAGTCTAACCTAGAGAGCAAAAAAGAGCAAGGCCTGCGCCATTTTGCCTCTCTCTGGTCAGGCTCCCACAAACATCTTGAATAGGTACATACTGAAAGGAAAGATAAATCTCCATATAAATACGGCAAGAATCAGGGGCAAAAGTATGCCGAATCTTTCAATTGACCAGAAAAAGCTCCTTAGAGAGGGGAAAATACCCGTAAGTACGCGGGAACCGTCAAGCGGCGGCACCGGAATAAGGTTGAAGCAGGCCAAAAGGATATTGATAAACACCACCGTACCGACCATAGGCATTACTTCCGGAGCAAAAGCGCCGATTCTTATAAAAAAGGCAAAAACAGCGGCCAGGACGATATTTGACAGGGGTCCGGCAAAAGCAACTATTGCCTCGCCCCAGCGGCGATGCCTGAAGACAGACGGATTGATAGGCACAGGCTTTGCCCAACCGAGGAAAAAGCCCCCAAGGATATAAGTGGCAAAAGGCACAACAAAAGAGCCGATAGGATCAAGGTGTTTTATGGGGTTTGGCGAGAGGCGACCAAGCGAGCTTGCCGTCATATCCCCCTCAAAACGGGCGGCATACGCGTGGGCCGCCTCGTGCAAAGATACGGAGAAAAGCAGGACTAATATTGCAAAAAGGGTATCCATATAGTTGAAGTTTTGCTGCTTTATGTTAGCATATCGCCTGTCATGGCTAAAACATGCGTCATATCGGGAAAGAGCTCGCAGATGTCGGGAGGTTACTCAAACCGCACCCGTGCTACCCAGTTCAATCCCACCGGAAAGAAACGCAGATATGCAAACCTCCAGAAGAAGAGGATTTTTGTGCCGGAACTAAAAAAGACCGTCTCCATAGTGGTATCGGCCCGCGGCTTAAAGACCATTCAGAAAAACGGCGCCTACAAAACCCTCAAGAAAGCCGGCGTAGTTTAGAGTTTGGCTATCTCAACTTCAGTGTTTCCCCATCCGTTTCAAATATGATGCGGCCCTTTTCGTATGTGCCAATAATAGCCGCGCCCGCCAAAGACAAAGTGTCTGTAACTTCTTTGTGAGGGTGGCCATATCTGTTGTTTTTACCCGCAGAGATAACTGAGTACTCCGCCCCTACGGCCTCTACAAAAGATGAGATGCTTGAGGTGCGCGAACCATGATGCCCCGCCTTCAGCACATCGGCAGACACATTATCCCCTGCCGCCACAAGAGCCTGCTCCGCCGACATAGGCGCGTCTCCGGTCAGCATGAAGGAATGATTGCCAAAAGAAAGTATGCCCATTATTGAAGCGTCATTTGTATCCATGCCCGAAACATTTACCGGATGCAAAATCTCAAAAACCGCCCCATCGCCAAAATCAACCACCGTACCGCGCCTTACTTCAAGTACCGCTACTCCGCGTTTTTTGACAAGTTCGCGCAAGGCATCATCCGCATTGCTCTCTGAATCCGCCCCGCTTTCCAGAAAAACGCCCGCAGAAAAGCGCGACACCACGCCCGGCATGCCGCCTATATGGTCTGCATCCGGATGCGTGGCGAGGAGCACATCTATATGCCTGTCGTAAAAAGACATGACTTGGGACAGCTCCGATAAAACCGCGCTGTTGAACCCCGCGTCAATAAGCATGTCATTGCCGGAGGGCGAGCGGACATATATGGCATCTCCCTGGCCCACATTAAGAAATGCCACCATCATATTGCCCGGCCGCTCCGTATGCTCCACATGCCAGACAAACACATTGGCAACAAGGAGAACTGCGAGGCCAAAGTAAAAAGCGTGTTTTCTAAAGAAATTCACAGCTCAATTATATACGGTGTATTATGTATGCATGAGTAAAAAATTCACAGCAAGAGAATTTGTGATACCGGAATTAAAAGGCATCTCCGCAAAAACCATTGGAGAGCACTTGAAGCTTTATACGGGGTACGTCAACAACGCCAATTCCATACTTGAGAAGATTCCTGTATACGAGGGATACGCAGGAGAAGACACTTTCTCTCCCTATGTTATAAGCGAGCTTCACCGCAGATTCGCATTTGAATTTGACGGCATGAGAAATCATGAATATTACTTCTCTCATTTTGAAGGAGGCTCAAACGCACTTGATGCAGACAGCCCGTTGTACAAAAAAATTGAAGAAGAATTCGGAAGCTTTGCCGCCTGGCTTGAGAGATTCAAAGCAACGGCTCTTACCCGCGGGATAGGCTGGGTGATGCTTTACTACGATCCATCCACAAAAAGACTTATCAATGCCTGGATAGACGAACAGCACCTGGGACACCTGACAGGACTCTCCCCCATACTTGCCTTGGACATGTGGGAACACTCGTATGTTGCAGACTATCTTCCAAGCGGCAAGAAGCAGTACGTTGAAGACTTCTTCGCCAATCTAAACTGGCAGAGCTGTGAAAACAATTTCAAAGAAGCGGCAAAATAAAAATCACTCAAACGCCCTAGAGCGCTCGCTGTAAAAAATCAGTGCAACAAAAAGTGTGAGATAGAAGCCGGCTATCACAACCGGATTTATTTCGGGCACCTGGACGGAAGAAAAAGGAAGAGCCGACACAAGAGCGGACACGGATACGATCCAGCCGGAAAGCATCGCTGCAGTAAATGCGGGCAAAAAGTTGAGCACGGGAATAAAAGAAACAAGTGCCGTGCAAAGTGCGGCAAGCATGAGAAGCGGCACCATGGGCACTACCAGAATGTTTGCCAAGAGTCCGTAAAGAGAAACTTTGCCGGAGATGTATGCAAGCAAAGGCAAGACGGTTGCCTGCGTTGCTACGGTGGCGGCGACTATTTCCCTAAGACCCAACTTGTCGGGGACAAACGTTAGCCTGTTCATAATAGGCACGGACAAAGTGATGAGGCCGAAAGTGGCAAGGAACGACAATTGGAAAGACGGGTCATGAAGAAGTATCGCCGGCTCAATACAGACCATAATGAAACCCGCCACAAGCAGTAGCCGCAAAGCATCCGCCGAGCGCGAGTGAAACAGGGCAATAAGGCCGAGAGACCCCATAAGGCCCGCGCGCACCACCGTGGCGGAAGGCCCGACAAACATCACAAACAGCGCCACGCCTATCAGAGCGGCAGTGAGAGAACCCTTCAGCCCAAGAGGCGAAGAGAGCCTGCGGAAAAACAGAGCTACTATGGTGATGTTGTATCCGGAGAGCACGGCGATATGTATAAGACCGGCTCTGATAAGATTCTCTTCCACTTTTTCGGGTATGGCTTTCTTCTCTCCCAAAAGCACACCCTGGGAAAGTGCGGCATGGGGCTCATGGAGATTTCTTTCCAAAGACCTAGACGCTTTAAGTTTGAGAAGATACATCACGTCAAGAAGCGACCTGTCAGTGCCGATTTTCTCAAGCTTGGGATTTTTGATTTCGGCCGTGATGCCTTTGCTTTTTAAATAAGCGGGATAATCAAAGATGCGTCCGGTGTCCGTCTCAAAAGATTCCGGTAAGGATAATGTACCGCTGAAACTTACAATATCTCCTCTGCTAAGCTGCATATGAGAGGGAGCGAAGACCACTATCTTTCCTTCTTCTTCGCCCTTTTGCACATGCAAAACCAGGCGGGCATTGAGGTCGCGAGGCTCCGACAATACCACCTTGGCCTCCCCTTCAATCAAATTGCCAAAACTTTCCTCAAATACTTTCGGAGTCTTTGTCTGCAAAAACAGTGACATAAAAACTCCCGCAATAAAAACAGCCATCAAAGCGTGAAACGCCTTGGGCCTGAAGCCCAGCATGAAAAAAGCCGCCCAAAGGGCGGCCGCAAACATAAGCGCAGACACTATCGGCGAAGAAAATACCTCCGCAAAGACAACGCCCGAAGCAAAGCAGGCAAAAGCCAGGCCTAGAGTTTTTGTAGAGGGTATGAACCTGTACCAAGATGCGGGCATCGCCTAAAGCCTTACGAAAACTCCCGGATAATCCTATCCTCCTCGCTCTTGCTCAGCGCTTTTTTGAATCGCGCTCCGGAGACTCCGCTTACCCTGCTCAAACACTGAGCCCATGTCTTGTCGGTGTACACAACTCCGTTTACTTTGCTTATATAAGAATAAGCTTTGGCACTGCTTTTCTTCTGCGAGGATGAACGCGCCTCCTTTTGGGCGGTGGCTTCAACCGTAAAAATATCCACACCATAATCCTCCATCCGTCCGGCAAAAAGATTGTGCTCGCGTCCGTCCGCAAAAGCGGTGGCTATCTCATCGCATCTTTCATTGCCCGGCACGCCCGCATGGCCTTCAACTTTGCACCAGGTGATTTCTTTGTCCGCGGAGACGCTCACAAGCTCCTGCCATAATTCTTTATTTTCCACCGGCTTTTTGGATGCGGTCATCCAGCCGTTTTTTTGCCAGCCGTTTACCCACGAAGTAATGCCGTTCAGCACATAAGACGAGTCGGAATAAACATTGATATTCTTTTCTTCTTTACACGCGCGCAAAGCTTCTATCGCCGCCGCAAGTTCCATCTGGTTGTTTGTGGCCTTTGGGGACGCGCCGCCTATTTCCCTCACTTTCCCATCTGCAAAAATAATAGCCCCCCAGCCCGCAGGACCCGGATTGCCTCTGGCCGAACCATCTGTAAAAATCACGCATCCGTCTTTTTTCATTGCATACAATTATAGCAGGCGCCGGTCTTATTACTTCACATCAACCACCCTCACCCTCCAAGCGCTCCTGCCGCGAAAAGGATCTTCTTCTATCTGGCCAAGCACATCGCAGGTTGCGCCCGCGGATACCTTGTCTGAAAAAGCGCCCGCAAAAAACTTTATGCCGCGGCCGGTAGACTCTCCGTGCTTCATCATTATCTCCAGGTGCTCTTTGGCTTTGCCGAAGTTTTTTACCTCGCCAAGATTTACCTGCGGAAAATTAAAAAGCGGCTTGTCGTTTTCCAAACCGAAAGGTCTCATGGCAAAAAGCGAGCGCAGGAGCGATGGCGTAATATCTTTTATATAAACCGATGCTTCAAAAACTTTTTCCGGAGCGGCCAGCACAGAATCCATATTGCCAAAAGCGGAAGAAAGAGTATCCGGCAAAGCGTGCAAATTTTCTTTGGCAACGGTAAAACCGCCCGCTTCTTTGTGTCCGCCGTACTGAATGAAGATGTCGCTTGAGTGCGCCATGAGATCATGCACGGATACACTCTTGTTGCCGCGGCACGAGCCGCGTAGTTCTTTGGAACCGTCTTCGCCCCAGAGGAATACCGGCCTGTCGTATTTTTCGGCAATGTTGTTTGCAACCAGGCCAAGCAGAGACGGCCGCCAGCCCACCGAGCCGAGCACTATGACCGGACTCTCGTGTAAACGAAGTTCTTCTATGCGCTCATGCGCCTCCTTTACCATAGCGGCAACCACGCCCTTGCGCGAGCGGTTGACCGCTTCAAGTTCCTTGGCAAAAGCATAAGCCGCCGTCTCATCCTCTGCGGAGAGCAGGTTGCCTGCAAGAGAAACTTCTCCCATGCGCGAAGCGGCATTTATTCTTGGAGCAATAAGAAAGCCCACATCGTCTTCCGTTATGTTTCTCAGGCGAAGCATGGAAGTAAGCGCACGGATGCCCGGCCTGCGGGACCTGTTTAGGACCAGGAGGCCGAACTTGGCAAGTATTCTGTTTTCTCCCGTCAGAGGCACCATGTCGGCAATGGTCGCGATAGCCACCAAATCCAAGAGCCACTTCTCCTGCCCGGGCGCCATATTCAAGACACCTTTTTGCTGTAGAGCCTGGACCAGCTTAAAAGCGACCCCCGTACCGCAAAGACCCTTGAAAGGATAATTGCAGTCCGGCTGTTTGGGATCAAGCACGGCAATGGCATTCATCACGCACTGTCCGCTTTCGTGGTGATCGGTGATGATGACATCAATGCCGAGAGTATTTGCTCTTTCCACCGCATCACAGTTTGCAATGCCGCAATCAACGGTAATGATGAGCGACACCCCTTCTTCATGCAGTTTATCCACCGCCTCTTGGTGAAAACCGAAACCGTCCGCATGCCTGTCCGGCATATAAGAAATGACATCGGCGCCGGAAGAGGCAAGAGCAGACTTAAGCATCACTCCGCCCGGCACTCCATCCGCATCAAAGTCGCTGTAGACCGCTATCTTTTCTTTGTCTCTGAAAGCTTTCTCAATGCGAGAAACTGCCTTGTCCATATCCTTCATCAAAAAAGGATCGTGAAGGTCTTCGTATTTTGGATTCAAAAAGTTTTCTTTCTCATCAATGCCGTAACCGCGGTTTAAGATGATGTCTTCTATGAGGGGGTGGAGGACTGTTGGCATTTGGTGTATTTTATATGAAACATGGACAACTGCATATTTTGCAAGATAGCAAACAAGGAAATCCCCTCACAAACAGTCTATGAGGACGACAAATGTCTGGCCTTTTTGGACATCCATCCTTATCAGGAAGGCCACACTTTGCTGGTGCCAAAAAGCCACAACCAATGGATGACGGATGTGCCAGACGAAGAATTGGCTTATCTTTTTCAAACAGCCAAGAAGATAATGAAAGGGTTAAAGACTGCAATGAACGCAGATTTTGTGAGCCTCGGCGTAGTAGGCGTTGACGTGCCTCATTTTCATATTCACTTAAACCCCAGATACTTCAACGACAGACTGCGCAACACCATACCAACGATTGAATACAAAAATGTGGAGCACATGAAAGAAGTTGCCGACAAAATCAAAAACTCCTTATAGCGGATTTTTGTCTAGCGCTTCGATGCCGGGCAAAGTTTCATTCAAAAGATAATCAAGCATGGCACCCCCTGCGGTGGATACAAAAATCCTGTCCCCCAAAGTGTGAACACCTGCGCCTATCGCCGCCACCGTATCCCCTCCTCCCACTACGGCTTTGACACTTTGCGTGCTGATGATTGCATCGGCTATGCTCTTGGTACCGGCGGAAAAACCTTTTTCGTAATTTCCAAGTGGACCGTTCCAAACCACTGTCTTTGCTCTGCTTAATAAATCAGCAAGTTCTTGCGAGGAAAGCAAACCTATATCAACTATCTCATCATTCTGGCCCACTTCATCTGCCATTACTGTTTTAGTCTCGCCATTTTCATCAATCACAACCACGTCCTTAGGAAGTTTGAGCGGTGGTGAAGTAATATCTGACAAATCAAGATCAAGACCGGAAACAAGCGAACGGCCGGTTTCAAAACCCTGCGCCTTAAAAAAATCGTTTGCAAGAGCACCCCCCACAAAAACATAGTCCGCCCTCTCGGCAAACTTGCGAAGCAGGGGGAGCTTTGTTTCAAATTTGGCTCCGCCAAGCACAAAAAGCAGAGGCTTCTCCGGGGAAAGTGCCGCGGACAGTCCGGCAACTTCTTCTTCAAAAAGAAACCCTGCGCATGACGGCAAAAACTCCGGCACGCCGACAATGGAAGAGTGCTTACGATGGGACACGGAAAAAGCATCATTCACATAAAAATCCGCAAGGCTTGAAAGGAGCTTCGCAAACTCCATATCATTTGCCGCTTCCTGCGGATAGCGACGCAGATTTTCAAAAAGGGTTACTTCTCCTGCCGGATACTCCCCCATTTGGCAAACGGGAAAATAATCGTCCATAAAACGCAACGGAAATTTCTTGGAGAGATGATCTGCAACCGGCTTGAGGCTTGGCGAAGATTCCGTATGCGAGATCAAAACAACATGCGCACCGGCCGAAAGCAAAAAGTTTATAGACGGCAGAGTTTTGTCTATGCGATAGGTGTCGGATATTTTGCCGCCGTCAACGGGCACATTAAAATCCGCCCGCAAA
Source organism: uncultured Candidatus Saccharibacteria bacterium (assembly GCA_964553285.1). GTDB lineage: Bacteria > Patescibacteriota > Minisyncoccia > Phycocordibacterales > Zambryskibacteraceae > CAZKKF01. The sequence goes on from CAZKKF010000002.1 coordinate 35,117, forward strand.
AGAACTTTTTTGTTTTTGAAAAAATCGGGATTATCCCGCAAAGAAGACAGGTACTTCATTTTCTTTTTGCCGCAGGAAAAAGACTTTCCATAATGCGGGTCATCTCCTGCGCGCGGATGCTTGCTCTTCCAACCAAAAATCCCTGCGCAGAGCCCGCAGACAAAAGCTCTTGCGCATTTGAGGAATCAACCGAACCTCCATATATTATTCTCGCCTGATGCGCGGGAGCGTTGCCAAACATATCTGCAAGCACTTTCCTTATAAAGATGATGGTTTCAAAAAGCGAAGCGGGCGACATGGCACTACTTGCCTTCTCCCCCACCGCCCAGACGGGCTCATAGGCAAGAATGATTTTGCCCAAAGAGTTTTTTGGAATACCGTCAAGCGAACTTTTTATCTCATCGCGCAAAACGTTCCAATATTCTCCGGCATAGTCGCGCTCTTTTTCGCCCACGCAAACAACCGGCACGAGGCCCGCCTTAAGCGCAAGCTGAACTTTGCGGGATACATCTTCGGAGCTCTCGCCTTCGGCCCTCTCTTCGGAGTGGCCGAGTATCACAAACTCCGCTCCGGCATCCTTGAGCTGAAACACGGAAGACTCCCCGGTGTGAGCCCCTTCCGGATAGGCAGACATTCCCTGCGCACCAAGGAGAAGATTTTTAGGAAAAGCGCGCGAAGAAAGAGAAAAGATGTGGGCATGGCTCGGGGCCGCGCCAAAAAATACTTTTGAGTATTTTTTGGCGCACTTCACATAAAAAGAGAAGAGGTCTTTAGCAGAATCCACATCACGAAGGTACATCTTCCAGTTGCCGATAAAAAAGATCTTGCGCTGCATGGTTGGAGATAATTATACCAAACCCCGGCCCCGTATGACACAAAGGCTTTAACTCCCTGCAATACGAAAAGCTTCTTCCAGAGGAATATGCTTTTGAAAAGCGGCAAAAAGAGCCTCATCTTCAAGCAAGAGGCTCTTTTCCAGGCGCATTTCCGCCTTTAGAGCCTCCACATCGGAAGCGGCCACCAGAGTTTTGGACGTAAGCCCGACAGGCACAACCTCATACACCCCGCGCTTGTCCCTTTTGTCCGACAAGCCTTCCCCCGCGCTCATAAACACAGGCATTTTCATGCCGCCTTTGGGCGACAGCACACCCTCCTCCTGCAAGGCAGTTATAACAAGCTTCAAATCTGCTCCCTTTATTCGCTTCATAAGCTCTTTTTCGGGTATTTCTATCTCTTTGTCGCCGTAAGAAGTGCGGGCCGACAGGCGGCTGGTAACCGCAAGAGAGAGCACCGAGGCAAGCTTTGCTGGAGAAATACCAAAATCTTCCATTTTTGAAATCAAACCGGAAATGTTTTCGGTCTTGACCGAGGCCAAAACCAATCTGCCGTGGGCCGCCGCAGACACCGCAAGCATGGCCGTATCATGGTCTTTTATCTCGCTTATCATCAAAATATCCGCATCCTGTCTCATCGCCGCCCGAACCGCCGCCGGAAAAGAAAGCCCTTTGTCCGGACGGACGGTAATTTGGTTGACCCCCGCCAGAGAATGCTCTATGTGCTCCTCCACCGATATCGCCGTCTTGCCGGGGCGATTGGCAATATCAATCATCGTATAAAGAAGGGTGGTCTTGCCCGAAGAAGCGGGCCCGGCCACAAGTATCAAGCCGCTTCTTGCATGCAAAGCTTTGTGGGTATCCTCCAGGCCCTTGCCGTGGAAACCCAGAGTCTCCAGTGTGAAACCGGCTGAAGTCTCTTTAAACAAGCGCAGGACTATCCTTTCCCCGCGATGAGTGGGAACAACGGATATTCTTGCGGTGCGCAAAGACGCACCCTCGCCGAAAGACACCTTGCCTTCCTGCGCCAGGGCTGTCTCTTCCACCGTAAGACCAGAGAGCATCTTCAGTCTTGCAGACACTATGGGCGCAATGCGTGCAGGCAAGACCATGCCTTCGTGCAAACTTCCCCCGATACGAAACTTCACCGAAAGGCCTTTGTCCGCAGGCTCAAGGTGTATGTGATCGGCGTGCTGGGAGTTTGCATACCAAATGACAGATTCAAGCAGTTCGCTTGCCTGCGAACTCTCGGCGAGCACTTTTATATATTCCCCGGACAAAGCGGGATTTTTGGAAAGCTCGGAGAGAAGCGTCTCCGAATGCGAGTCCATCTGCCCTCCCACATGAGTGCGCACACCGCGCTGGTAGGCGATGAGCGCATACTTCATGGAAGCCGCATCCGTCAGGCGGCAGAGCACGGGCGCACCTATTCTCTCCTCCAAAAAAGAAACGGCGTCCGCATCCAAAGGCTCAAGCGAGGCGACCTCCACCCCCTCCCCCTTGCGGGCAAAAGAAACAATGCGTTTTATGCGGGAAATCGGCTCCGGAACCAGAGAAAGTATCTCGTAGGAAAGCGCCCTGTTTGCAAGGCTCACAAAAGGGATGCCCGTCAAAGCCGAATAAGCTCGGCGCACATCATCCTCCCCCACCGCGCCGGAAAGAACGAGCGCCTGGCTCAATGGTATTTTCCTTTCCCTGGCATCATTCAGCGCAAGCTTCATCTCGGTTTTGGAGACAACGCCCGAGTCGGTGAGAAAATCCTTTAGCAAACTATCAGTGCGATCAATGTGCATATTATTTACATCAATCATTATAAACAGCTAAACATGGCGTGCCTAGGACCTAAACTGCTAACAACGTCCCGCCGCCGGAAGCCGACGACGTGTTTTTCTTGGTGCAGTCAGTAAGGTGGAGGCAATCCTGCGATTTAGCGTTTCTTGTTTTTTGTCAGATTTATAAATTCTTCCCGGGAAATACCCAGGTCGGTCAAGATACCCCACAAAGTGCCTTTGGGTAGATCGTTGTTGCCATGCACCGGCACAACAATCCTCTTGCCATTGTTATCCCTAAGTACATGGTGGCTACCTTTTATATAATCCGGACGATAATCAATCCCCTGCAAAATCTTTAATAGTTGTTTGCCTGTAACATTGGGCAATTTAGGCATACGCTTTTTTGCTTCTGAAAACCGGAGTGGGAATTGATACGGTTTCAATGGATTGAAGCCCCTCATCACTTGGTATAGGGTCGCCGTTCTTCGCGCATGAAATAAGATAGGCTTCTATTGCCTCGTTCAGTCTTTTTTTGGTGTCTTCTATAGTGCTTCCAAAAGTATGACACCCGGGCAAAGCCGGAACAAAACCATGGTACTTTGTGCCGTCTTTTTCAATTACAGTGCGGAAAGAGTAGCTCTTCATATATCGCAAGTATACCGACAGGCCCGAGCGAGAGCAAGCCGTTGATGTGGCAGTGTTCCTAGCCCCCATTTTCCCCTTGACTTCCCCTACCAACTATGATACAATGGGGGTAGAAGGGTAGGTATTCGCCTAACCCCCGTACTTGGCGGCTCCAAGCAAGTTCTCTTCATAGGAGATGACGCCATGACCGAGGTCATGACCCCATCGGAGATCACCGCAGGGCAGATCGGCAAGTTCCAGGAACTCCTGGGTGCCGGTCTCCGCAAGAGCGGACTCCAGAGCGAGCCGACCCAGACGGTCCTTGAGACCCAGGGTGACTCGCTCGTCACCGAGCTCGTTGCAGTGGTGCGCAGGCGGGTGGAAGCCATCGTCAACATGATCTTCCGCCGTGTTCGCGTAGATCGTACCAAGACCGCGACGCAGGTCATCGACGGCACTGGCCGCTACAAGTGGTACATCGACGAGGAAGTTCTCGCCGAGATGCCGATGCTCGGCCGTGAGGAGGATGATGTTGGGTTCTTTAAGCTCAACTACGATCCAACTCCCGATGAACTGGACCGTGAGTACGAAGCTCGCGGCCTCCGTCCCGATCCTGCGGCCACGGCGCAAGCTATGGCTGACGACCCTGCCTTCGCTGATGAGCGGCCCGTTGGCGTTCAGTGGCGAGACAGCAGGGGTCGGGCGTGCTTCGCGATCTTCCGCCGCAGCGTCGGCGAGCGCGAGGTGTACGTCTACCGCATCGATGACGGGTGGAGTCGGCGCTGTCGGTTTTCCGGCGTGCTCAAGGCCTAGCTTCAGCACAGGGCCCTTACTTGGGCCGAGCACCTCCACTGGGGGTGCTTTTTACATATACATGGCGGGTGTCCGTGTACGCACTTTGCTCCAGCCACTTGACTTTTGAGGCTCGCGGGTATATAATTAGGGGGTGAGAGTGCGTGGAAGTAGAGGAGGTTCGCCCGTCGGGCGGGCCATTTTTTTAAGAGCAATCAGAAAAAACAATCATGTTTGATCTCAAAGTCATAAACGCGGTCTTGGGAGAGCTTGAAGAGACGCGCGGCATACCAAAAGAAAAAGTCATAGAAGCCATAGAGGCCGCCCTTGCCACTGCCTACAGAAAAGAGTACGGCAAGCGCGGGCAGATAGTGCGCGCTAAGTTTGACATAAATACCGGCAAAACGGACTTCTTCCAGATAAAGACCGTGGTGGACGACACTCTGGTTTTCATGGACGACGAAGAAAAAGAAGAAGCTCTGGAGAAAAATCCGGAAGACGACCGCATCATGTTCAGCTCCGAACAGCACATACTCCTTGAAGACGCCAAGTTCATCAAGAAAGACGTGGCTTTGGATGACGAAGTGGTGTTCCCCCTGGAGCACAAAGACGATTTCGGCCGCATCGCGTCGCAGACCGCAAAGCAGGTCATCATGCAAAAAATCCGCGAAGCGGAGAGAGTATCCGTAATGGGCGAATACGGCTCACGCGAAGGAGAGATAGTAACCGGCACCGTACAGCGCATTGAAAGGGGCGCCATCTTCCTTGATATAGGGCGCGCCACCGGCGTTTTGACCTTTGAGGAGCGTATCCCTGGGGAACACTTCAACCAGGGCGAGAGAGTAAGAGCATATCTTTATCGCGTAGAAGAATCTCCGCGCGGAGTTTTCCTCAAGCTTTCCCGCTCCCATCCTAAGTTTTTGGAGAAGCTCTTTGAGCTTGAGTCTCCGGAGATAGCAAACGGCATAGTTACCATAAAGGCCGTGGCCCGCGAAGCAGGTTCGCGTTCAAAAATCGCCGCTCACTCTGAAGACGAGCATGTCGATCCCGTAGGCTCCATGGTGGGCCAGAGAGGCGTGCGCGTTTCTACCGTCATGTCTGAACTGCGCGGAGAAAAGATAGACATCATTGAGTGGTCCGCCGACCCTGTGAAGTTTATAGAAGATGCCGTATCTCCGGCAAAAGCCATGAGCGTTGAGGTGGACGAGAAAGATCACAGAGCAACAGTGACGGTATCCGAAGATCAGCAATCGCTTGCCATCGGCAAGGGCGGACAGAACGTGCGCCTGGCGGCAAAGCTTACCGGCTGGAACATAGACATAAGGTCTGTCGCGGGAGAAGCCATAGCTCATGCCGATGAGAAAGCAAGCAAAGACGCTTCACCGGAAAAAGCCCCGGACATACATGCCGAAGATATAATTCCGGAAGAATCTGCGGCACAAAACCTTGAAGAAGCGAAGTCTGCGGAAAACGCTCCCGAGGAGACAAAAGAGGCGGTAGAATAAGCGCGGGCAAAAATTATCAAAATAAAAAATCAAAAAACACTATGAACTTGTGGCACGACGTAAAAGCGGGCGAAAAAAACAAGATGAATGTCATCGTTGAGATAGGCAAGGGTTCCAAAAACAAATACGAGATAGACAAAGAAACCGGTCTTATCGCTTTGGACAGAGCCATGCACTCCGCCCAGGATTATCCCTTTGACTACGGCTTCGTGCCGCAGACTCTCTGGCACGACGATGACGCGGTGGATGTAGTGCTCCTTGCCACCTGGCCCTTTGCTTCCGGCATCTTGGTGCGTGCCAGGCCCGTTGCCGTGATGAACATGATTGACGGCGGCGAAATGGATGACAAGGTTATAGCCGTACCGATAGACGACCCGCGCTGGGACAATGTACAGGATCTTGAAGACATAAACCCTCACACCATCAAAGAAATGGAGCACTTCTTCTCCACCTACAAAAAGATTCAGGGCAAAGAGGTTGAGGTAACAGGTTTCAAAGGCAAAGCGGAAGCGGAAAAGGTTTTTGAGGAAGGCCAAGAGCTTTACAACAAGAAATTCGGCAAATAATAGTGCCTTTCCCTGCGGAAAAATCCCATTTTATGGGATTTTTTCTTATGGGGTATAATGTCCTTGTCCGTGGATTTCTCTATCGGACTGCATTATAAGACTCAAGGAAAACCGATGAAATTACATTTGACGGCCCTTGCATTGCTTGCTCTGGCAATAACCGCGCCTTTTGGAGCGATAAGCGGGCAAGAGACAACAGAGTCGCGCCCCGCGGCAGATAGAGTGAATGCGGCCGAGGAATACCGCAAAGCTTTGGAGGAGCAGAAGCGGGCCTATGACGCATCTCTTAGGGCAAGGGAGGCTGAGATAAAGTCAGCCGTGGAAAAACGCCTTCAGGGACGCGATGAAACGGAAGCAAACATCAAAGAAAGAACCGCCGAAACAGGGAGGAATATCTCCGACAGGGCCGATGCTGTCTCAAGCGAGATAAGCGACAGAACCGCCGCTTTGGTTGAAAGGATGACACTAAGCCAGCTCGGATTCATCAAGCGCCTGGAACTCATCGCCGAAAAAACCCAAAACCGCATAGGGGCAATCAGGGTAACAGGAGGAAACACAAGCGCCTCCGAGAGACTGCTTGAGGAAGCCCTTAGCGAGCTTGCGGAAGCAAAAAACAAAGTCGCGCGCCTCGGAGCAATGCTTGGAAGCGTTTCCGACAACAGCACTTTGCGCATAGCCTGGAACGAATCAGGAAAGGCGGCAATAGCGGAAATTAACAGCCACATCAGAGAGGCCCACCGCCTTATCACCGAGGCCGTAGCGGCGCTCAAAGCAGGAAATTAGTGCACCATTAAACTTTAACTTGAAATAAAAACAGACATGGAACCGGAAAACAACAACACAGTTAATCAAAATAATGCCGCGACAGGCAAGGGATCATGGGGCGCCCTCATAGGCATCATCGTGATAGTGGCAATTTTGCTTCTCGGAGCATTTTATTTCTCAGGCTCCACTCCGGCGGCAGTTGAGGAAGTGCCCGCTTCAGGCGAGGCTCTAAGCGAAGGCAACGAGCCTGCGGATATAGAAGAGGACCTGAACGCATCAGATGTCTCCGCTCTTGAAGGCGAGGTTGACGGTCTTTCCGCAGAACTTGAAGCTTCTATCGGAGAGTAGGACAAAAAATACTCTAATAAAACTTGTGCTAAACACCCCGCCTTTGAGGCGGGGTGTTTGTTTGCAAAAAAACGCTCAGGCAATATACTGGCAAACCATGACAAAGACATACAAAAAGGCCGAAATCAAAACAGAAAACGGCAAGACCGTAATCACCGCCATTATAGACAAGGAAGTGCTTGAAGAAGCGAGAAACAGCGCCCTCAAGGAAATGCTTGCAGAGGCCGAACTGCCCGGTTTTAGAAAAGGCAAAGTGCCGGAAAGCCTCTTTGTGGAAAGAGTGGGCGAGCTGACAGTCCTCCAGGAAGGTGCGGAGAGAGCTATCGCCAATGCCTATCCTGAAATCATCACCGACAACAAAATCTCCCCCGTATCGCGCCCAAAAATAAGGATCACAAAGATTGCCGCAGGCAACGACCTTGAGTTTGATGCAGAAGTGGAAACAATGCCCGAGATAAACCTGCCCGATTACAAGGCCATAGCCAAAGCGGCCGCGCCGGCAGAAACAGGATTTGCCGCTGACGACAACGAGGTAAACGAAGTGATACACCAGCTCCAGCACAGAATGATGCCGCAGGACGGCAAAGAGCACGATCATCCGGAAATAAACAACGAGTTTGCCAAGAAAATGGGCGGCTTTGAAACAGTGGACGAGCTTAGAGAAGCTATACGCAAAAACATCGTGAGCGAGAAAGAGCTTCGCGCCAAAGACAAGCGCCGCGCCGAAATAGCGGAAAAAATATCAGACGGCATAAAAGAAAAGATTCCGGCAAGCCTGATAGAAGATGAGATAATGCGCATGATGGAGAGGCTTAAGCACGACATCTCCCGTGTCGGGGTGAAGTGGGAAGATTATCTAAAGAATGCCAAAAAGACCGAAGAAGAAATAAAAGTGGAGATTACTCCGGACGCGGAAAAGAGGGTCAAGCTTGAATTGGCGGTTGTTATGATAGCCGAAAAAGAAAACCTCTCCCCTTCCAAGGATGAGATTACCAATGAGGCGCAAGAACTCATGGCCGCCTACCCTGCCGCAGAACCCATAAGAGCGGAGGAATATGTACGAAACATTCTCACAAACAAAAAAGTTTTTGAGTTTCTGGAGTCTATTTAGTTAAAATCTACAGGAGAAAAAGGCTCGCCGAGGCGATTGAGGCTGTTTCGGCTCTCAAGGTTTGGGCGCCGAGGGAGATTATGTAAGCCCCTTTTTGCCTGGCCTCTTTTATTTCCGGGTCGGAAAACCCTCCTTCGGGTCCAACGAGCAGAGCGACAGCGTCTTTGCCATCTCTAAACAAGTCCGGCAGTGGATCGCCTTCCGGAGAAAGGAGAATAACCCTGCCCTCCTCGAGCAAACTATCCAGAGTTTCAGAAAAGCCACTCACCGGAAAAACCGCAGGAATATCCGCTCTGCCGGACTGCTCTGCCGCTTCGCGGGCTATCACCTCCAGACGCTCCTGCTTGAGCGATTTCTTTTCGCTTCGGGCAGACAAAAAAGGCCTAAAGGCGGCGACACCAATTTCCGTCCCCTTCTCAGTCACCCATTCCGCCTTATCTTTTTTTATGACCGAAAAAGCAAGCGTCAATTTGCGGCGAGGCACATTTGCGGATTCCTGCACGCTCTCTATGGCGCATCGCACCCTGGACTCATTCAAGTCGGTTATGACGGCCAGATATTCAAAGCCGGAGCCATCAAGAAGCACCAGCCTGCCGCCCACAGTCATGCGCAGGACTCTCCTTATCTGGCTCACAAGATCTCTGTCTGATATTTCATAAGACTCCAGCCCCCGGAGAGGCTCGTTCACGAAGAATCTGTGGTATCTCATGTTTCAAGCATACGCAAAATCACATAAAGATAAAGCTTGCCCCGCTTAGCGGGGCTTGCTCTAAGGGCCTTAAGTGAGTAAGATGCTTGCCATGCTTATACCCACAGTTATAGAGAAGGTGCCTCAGGGCGAAAGAGCCTACGACATATATTCCCGCCTGCTTAAGGAGAGGATTATTTTCCTAGGCGGCCCCATTGATGACAACATATCAAACCTCATCATCGCCCAGCTTCTGTTTTTGGAAAACGAAGACTCCAAGAAAGACATTTTCCTTTATGTAAACTCCCCCGGCGGGTCTGTAACCGCAGGTATGGCCATAGTTGATACCATGAACCATATCAAGCCGGCAGTCTCCACCGTCTGCGTAGGCATGGCCGCTTCCATGGGCGCAGTTATTCTTGCTTCAGGAGAAAAAGGCAAAAGATTCGCACTGCCTAATGCCGAGGTAATGATCCACCAACCCCTGGGCGGTGCCGAAGGTCAGGCTACAGATATTGAAATATCAGCAAAGAGAATCGTCCGGCACAGGGATGTACTAAACAAGCTTCTGGCAGAAAGAACCGGCCAGCCGCTCTCAAAGATAGAAAAGGACGTGGACAGAGACTTTTTTATGGACGCAACAGAAGCCCAAAAGTACGGCCTAATAGACAAAGTGTATTCCATCAAGAGCAAGTAACTACGCTCCTACTTTTTTGGGCCATTTTTGACTAATCTTTATCAAAAAGATATTGTGTAGCCGTTAGCAATAATAAAGACCCTCAAGGAGAGCTTTTGCCACAGAGAAAACCCCGCCCCGCCGCAACTGCCGCCCGCTTTTCCCTACCGCACCGCCCCTTTCCCTTTTGTCCCGAAAAAGACTCCCAGGGGTTATAAACAGACATGTCAATTAAGATACTTTTGCTCGTAGTCGCCCTCGCGGCGGCGGCGGGCATCGCTTTCGGCTACTTCTTGAGATGGATTATATCCATCGGGCGCAAAGGCTCTATGGAGCTTGATATCAAGCAGATGATGCTTGAAGCCAAGGAAGAGGCCGGAGGCATCATATCCGAAGCGGAAAAAAAGGCAGATGACATATTGGATTCCGCCAGAGACGAGGCCCGCGAAAAGGGAGAAAAATACCAAAAGACCGAGGAGCGCCTCATCAAAAGAGAGGAGTTTTTGGACAAGAGGCAAACCGATCTTGAAAGCGAGATAGAGCACATCAAAGAAAAGATGGAAGAGGTGCGCCTGCTCAAAGAGCGTGCCGAAGAGCTCAACCGAGAAAGGGAAGCTCTCCTCTCCAACGCATCGGGCCTGTCAAAAGAAGAGGCCACAGCCGAGCTTTTGAGTCTTGCCGAAAAGGAAAACGAGGAAGACTTCCTCTCCCGCATAAGAAAACTTGAGCGGGAAAAAGGTGAGATTTTGGAAGAGAAGGCCCGCGAGATACTATCAAGCACCATCCAACGCCTGGCTACAAGCGTACCGTCGGAGATCATGACGACCAGCGTGCCCATCTCTTCGGACGAGATAAAGGGCAAGATCATAGGCAAGGAGGGGCGCAACATCAAAGCCTTTGAGAGAGCAACGGGGGTTGAAGTCATCATAGACGACACGCCGGGCCTTATTACCCTTTCATCTTTTGATCCGGTAAGAAGGCAGGTGGCAAGAGTGGCGCTTGAAGTGCTCATTGCAGACGGCAGGATACAGCCCGCAAAGATAGAGGACGAGGTGGCCAAAGCCAAACAGGAGATAAACAAGATAATAAAAGAAAAGGGCGAGCAGGCTGTGTATGAGTGCGGCGTCTTCAATATTGATCCGCGAGTTGTTGCGGTGCTCGGGCGGCTTCACTTCCGCACAAGCTACGGCCAGAACGTACTTCAGCACTCTATAGAGATGTCTCACATAGCCCGTATGCTCGCCGAAGAGCTTGGTGCCGATGTTGCCGTGGCAAAGACCGCCGCACTTCTTCATGACATAGGCAAGGCGATGGATCACGAAGTAGCGGGCACACATGTTGAGATAGGCAGAAGAATATTGCAGAAGTTTGGCGTATCGGAAGAGGTGGTCAAAGCCATGCAGGCTCATCACGGAGAATATCCTTATGAAACGATAGAGGCGGTTATTGTGCAGACGGCAGACTCAATTTCCGGAGGAAGGCCGGGCGCACGCAGAGATACGGTGGAAAACTATCTCAAGCGCTTGAAGGAGCTTGAGTCTATCGCCGCAGACTTCAAGGGTGTAGAAAAAGTATACGCGCTGCAAGCCGGGCGCGAGATACGGGTGTTTGTAACCCCGACCAGCGTTTCCGACATTGAAGCCAAAAAGATGGCCCGCCAGATAGCAGACCGGATAGAAAAAGAGCTTAAATATCCTGGAGAAATAAAGATCTCTGTCATAAGGGAGACTCGCACAATAGAATACGCAAGGTAGAGAGTGCCACAAAACGGCTCTATACGGCCCCGTAAAGGCCTTATAGCCACTAACTTGGGCTTACGACGAGAGGCTCACGGAAACCGCGGTCATAAAGACTGCGGTTTTCATTTTATGGCTCTACTTGCGCAAAAAATAGCCCTTTCCTATAATACAGACAGCCTTAGTCCCCTTCCGCCACTGCGGATGCGGGGAATACAAAGCGGGCCGAATTAACAAAGCTAAAGAAAGACAGAATCAACAATGAACAAACAAGGAATAGTTGATGCGGTACATGCAAAGATAGGCGGTACGAAAGTATCAGCCGAGCAGTCCGTAGAAACAGTGATTGACTGCATTGTAAATACTCTTAAGAAGGGCAACGAAGTATCAATCGCAGGTTTGGGAATATTTGCCACCAAGACCAGAGCGGCCAGACAAGCCCGCAACCCCCGCACCGGCGCTTCAATATCGGTACCGGCTATGCGCGTGCCCAAGTTCAGAGCGGCTAAAGCCCTCAAGGACGCGGTAAAATAATTATTGCGTTCTTGGAAATAGAAAACTTTGCCACAAACATCCCCGCCTAGGCGGGGATGTTTGTTTTTGCCCTATTGAAATCACTTCAGGGTGCTTGCACCGCGTAGCTCTGTACCCAGAGCGAAGTGGTGCGGGATGGGAGAATCGAACTCCCGCCCACAGTTTGGAAAACTGTTATTCTACCATTAAACTAATCCCGCTTAGACGAGAGTATACCGCAATATATAATTATTGCACCAGCGCAAGCACCGCCTCCTCGTTATCCTCTTTTACTATACTTGCCGCCCTTTCAAAACCGCACATCTCACATTTGTGCAAAATCCTCACCGGCACTCCCCCGCGCGCTTCCACACCCACAGGCTTCATCATGCCTCCGCACCCCTCTTCCCTGTCTCCGGGAAAAACGTCAACGTGTTTTGACCAAAGACAATTCGGACAATGATTTGTGTATCCATTGCCCTCCACCTGAGTGCCGCATTTCTCGCAAACAAAATCCTCCTTGGTTCTGATAAACATTTAGGATTTATGAATTATTGCCATGTGTGGACTGAAGACAAAGCTGTTCAGGATGTGGAGAAGTAGATTATAAATCACTTCGGGGGGCTTGCACTTCGTAGCTTTGTACTCAGAGCGAAGTGGTGCGGCTACCGGGAATCGAACCCGAATCTCGTCCTTGGCAAGGACGCGTTCTACCACTAAACCATAGCCGCAGTGCAAGCACTTTAGCAGAAAAAACAGGCTTGCTCAACTAACCTAAAATGTCGGAGCGCCGAGAATCGAACTCGGACCTCATGCTCCCAAAGCATGAATACTGCCACTATACTACGCTCCGTTTGGCCTCTACCAGAGACCAGAATACCCTATCCTACACGAATAAGGAAAATAAACCTTGTCGGGCTGCCGGGAATTGAACCCGGGCCTTACCCACCCCATGGGCAAATACTACCGTTATACTACAGCCCGCACGCTCCCTTGCGGGAGCCTCACAAACCCAAACTCCGTACCAAAATTTTGCTTCGGACTGCTGAGAATCGAACTCAGGGCTCACGAACCCGAATCGTGTATATTACCACTATACGACAGTCCGTTAAATTTGATACGGCAAGGCAAACTATATATCATAAAGGCTAAAAATTGAAGATTAGCCGAATAAGGTTATTATGTACCCTGCCTGGAAGTGATCTAAATATATTTCCAGGCTTGCCCCGTAAAGGCAATATGCACCCGTGGTGAAATGGATATCACAACGGTCTTCGGAACCGTTGTTGTGGGTTCGAGTCCTGCCGGGTGCACTACTTAGTGGTTCAACAAACTCACCACAAGCAAGCTCAGTGCAAGCCCTATGAACATCCCCTCATTCGAAGGTTTCGGAGGTCTCACCCCAGAGTAGTTGTCAACCTCGCAGGTTGACAACTATCCTACCCCTTACAGCCCCATCCGGAGGTCTCACCTTGGGATGAGTTAGCGAGGCGGGGGCAAATGTCTTTTGAAAGTCTTTTAGGGTTTGAGGCCTATCTCCCCTGCCTGCCAAAATATTCTTTAGGTTAGCCAAAACTCGGCCATATTTTTGGAAATTGTGAATAATAACTGTGGATAACCTTGGGGACATGTGCAAAAGGACACGCCATGTCTGATAGAATAAAAAGGTGAAAACGGCCCTGCTTAGCCAATAAAAAGCTAAACAGGTCAAATATAGGTTTCACGTGAAACCTGTTACACGCGAAACACTTATGGCAGGCAAAACCCGCAAAAAAGAGCTCGGAGATCTGGGAGAAAGAGCCGTTACAATGTTTCTCATGAAACATGGCTTTAGCATAGAGGCCAGGAACTATAGCGTTCGGGCGGGAGAAATAGACATCGTGGCCAAAAAGGCCAACAAAATGCACTTTGTAGAGGTAAAGACGGGCCTGAATGTTTCGCGTGAAACTATAAACCCCGGAGAAAATCTGACCGAGGATAAGGTGAGAAAGGTTGCCAGGGCAGGCGCCAAGTACATGAACGAAAAAGGTTTCAAAGGGGAGTGGCAGATAGACGGCGCAGTGGTAAATATAGATGCGGTTTCAAAAAAGGCCCATATTACTATGATTTGGAATCTGATAGCCTCTTAATCTTTTTCTTCGGCCTCTGATACAATAAAATAACCATAAAAATGACCTCCTTCAACATACCTGAAATAGTCGCCGATACCGCAAAAACCCTTGAAAATAAGGGTTTTGAGGCATATCTGGTGGGAGGATGCGTTAGAGACCTTTTCCTCGGCAAAACCCCAAAAGACTGGGATATAGCCACAAACGCTTCGCCCGATGAGATAATAGCCGCTTTCCCGAAGACTTATTACGAAAACAGTTTTGGCACGGTGAGTATCGTCAATGAAGAGGAGGAAGACCCGTCGCTAAAGGTCATAGAGATCACCCCCTATCGCTCCGAAGGAGCTTATACGGACAAAAGACGCCCGGACAGCGTGGATTTTGTGAAGAAGATAGACAAAGACCTGGAACGCCGGGACTTCACCATAAACGCTATGGCCTACTCTGTGTCGAGCGATGCTCTGGTGGACCCTTTTGAAGGCAAAAAAGACCTGATTTCAGGAGTGTTGAGAGCTGTAGGCAATCCGGCCGAGAGATTTGAGGAGGATGCCTTGAGGATAATGAGGGGAGTGCGGTTTCACGCGAAACAGGGTTTCACTATTGAGCCCGAAACCCTAAAAGCCATGAAAGACAAGGCGAGGCTTCTGCAGTTTGTCTCCAAGGAGCGCATAAGAGACGAGTTTATAGGAATTATTGAATCTCCCAAGCCTTCTTTGGGTCTGGTAATGGCCAAGGATTTGGATATTTTGCGTTTCATAGTGCCTGAGCTTGAGGAGGGAATAGGAATAGAGCAAAACCAGGCCCACGCCTTTGATGTGTGGACACACTTGATAAAAAGCCTGGATCATGGGGCGGAAAAGGGCTACCCCTTTCACGTGAAACTGGCCGCCTTGCTTCACGACATAGGCAAACCGATCTCCCGCAGAAAGGGCCCGAATGGGGACTGGACTTTTTATGGACACGAAGTCGTAGGAGCCAGGATGACCAAAAAAATCCTGGCGGATCTGCGTTTTCCCAAGGATATAAGCCAAAAAGTGGTAACTCTGGTCAGGTGGCACATGTTTTTTAGCGATACGGAGCAAATAACCCTCTCTGCCGTAAGGCGGCTCCTTGCCAATGTGGGGGAGGAGCTTATTTGGGATCTTATGAACTTGCGCGTTTGCGACAGGATAGGCACTGGAAGGCCCAAAGCTCACCCATACAGGCTTAGAAAGTTCCAATCCATGATAGAGGAGGTATTGAGAGATCCCGTGTCTGTGGGGATGCTAAAGGTGGACGGCAACGACCTTATGGAGCTTGGGGAAAAGCCGGGCCGCAGAATTGGCCTTATTTTGCACGCACTTTTGGACGCGGTACTTGAAGACCCGGGCCTAAACGACAAGGACGCATTGCTTGGAAAAGCCAAGGAAATGATGGGCCTAAAAGACGCCGAGCTTATAAAGCTGGGCGAGAGGGGCAAAAAGACCAAGGAAGAGAGGGAGGGAGAGGAGCTTTCTAGGCTTCGCTCAAAATACGGCGTTAGATAATTTTAGACAAACAAAAACCGCCCCAGCGCATGGGCGCAGGGCGGTGGGGAAGAATCCCCCAGGAAGACGCATGGAACCGAACACGGTGCCAATTTTTATTGATGATTGAGACACCCTAGACTTCGGGTTTCCGGGCCCACCAGGGAAAACTTTCCGGAGTGGCCTCTCCATAAAGAACTACTGCTTGAGCGTAAGCCTTAGATGCGGGTTCCCGGGGAACCAGAGGATTCCTCAGGTAGGGTTTGTGCTCAAGCTCTGCAAAGAAGTATATATCTTTAAAGGACAAAATACAGAGGCTCCTCTGTGGATAACATTTTGTCTTTTATAAAATCTCCTTCGCTACTTCGTATCAATACTTATAGGACAGTGGTCGGAGCCGAAAATATCGCTGTGTATAGTCATTTTTTCTATATCCACCGCGGCTTTTTTGTTTGCAAAAAAATAGTCTATGCGCCAGCCCACGTTCCTAAGGCGGGCAAAAGTTTTTTGATCCCAGTATGTATACGCATCTTTTTTGTCTGGAAAAAAGTTCCTGTACACATCGGTAAATCCAGACCTTACCACTCTGTCTATCCATGCTCTTTCTTCAGGCAGGAAGCCCGTGTGGGTTTCGTTTTCCTTTGGGCGGGCAAGGTCTATCTCTTTGTGGGCGGTATTCACATCTCCGCAGAAGATCACTTTGCCGTGCTTCTTTTCTAGCTGTTTCACAAAAGCCAGGAACTTGTCATAAAAGACGAGTTTGTACTTGAGCCTCTCAGGGCCACCTCCGCCGTTTGGAAAATAGATATTCAAAAGCACAAAGTCTTCAAATATGGCTCCAACCAGCCGGCCTTCTTGGTCTTGGAGGGGAGTGTCTTCTCCAAAAAAAACCTCTTTTGGCTTTTCCTTGCTATACATAGCCACTCCGCTATAGCCCTTTTTGGCCTTGGGCCAGTCAAAAAAAGCATGGTAGCCTGCGGGACTTGCCACTTCGGGTGGCAGTTGGTCCACTGAGGCCTTCACTTCCTGCAAACATATAATATCCGCCCCGCCCTTGCCCCCCTTGGCTGAAGATTCAAAAAGCCAGCCCAAATCTCCGCGCTTGTACACAGCCCTTATGCCATTTACGTTCCAGGAGACTATTCGCATATAGATAGAGGCAGTATATCAGAGTGCCAGGCGGGGGAGATCCAGGCCTGGATTTTGGTAAACACAAAAGGCGCTACGATTTTCTGTAGCGCCTCACGAGCGTTTTTAGGTAACCGCACAACCTTTTGCCACTATGGGTTCGGGGTGGCCCTTCTCCTGCCGCTGTAGTAGGCCAAGAGGATGAATCCGGCGTACTTCATGAAAAGAAAAGCGCCGAATATCCACCGCGCCGAGGCCTGGTCAACGGGACTGCTGAGCAGAACAAACATCTGCAGCAATCCCTCGGCCGGAGCGGACCATACCCCTGAACCCAGTGCGGGCATCAGGAGCACACCCCCGAACACCCACACCCAGGCGGCCCAACCAAAAACGAGAACGGCGGCGCGCATCACTCCTCCTTGTCGTTGAAGTTGGCAACGCGGCGGTCTTCGGCCCGCCGATTGATGTTGGCGAGCTTCTTGACCTCAGCGCGCACGCTCCACCGGTTGGCGTTGCTTGCGCCAGCCTTGTGGCCGCCCTCGGTCTTCTTGAGCTTCCCGCTCATGGTTCCACTCCTTGTTTGGTGGTTGGGTATGTTATCGGTTTGGAAACACAAGATTCACAAATTAAACATTAAATCCTGTGCTTCCAAACCGATATAACTAAAAAGAACTGCTGTTTCGCTCTTTTGAGCTCGTCAGTTGGGACATTCATCCCAATACAGCGGGTGTCAAAATCGACACCCATATAACTATCACACTCTTGCGAGCGTGCGCGGTCTTCGGACCACGACTCTTCGATTCTGTTCCCAAGTTCGAAGTAGACTCGGCACACGGAGGGCAATCCGCTGACTGGACGGTCGCGCCTAGTGGCGCGGACCGTTGCAGTGACAGATCGCCCGAACACTCTCGGAGTGTTCGGTGCGGGACCGCCCATCCTCACGGAGTCCGCAACGACGGAGGAACTCAGTCGCCTGTTTCTCCAGGCGCTTCCGTTCCTCCTCGCGCTGAACTTCGTCGAGGATGTCGGCAAAAGAAAAGGCCTTTGCCATGGGAATCCTTGCGCGTGTTTTCACAAAGAACTCCTTTGCCCCGCGGGCAATAAGGGTTTGCTGTTTCATCCTTTCGGAATCATCAGTCCCGACATACATCGGAATACAGCACGGAGATTCTGTTGCCAGGTTCTCCGCAAACCCCGTCTTCCCTAGAAGACAGTAAACCGATCCGGCCGCATCCGCTTTTCGGCGGGCGGACGGCGCTCGTAGCCCTCGGCTGCGATCATGCCGACCACGCGGCCCGGGAATCCCTGGGCGGCGATGATCGATCCGACAATCACAGCACCGGGGT
>CAZKKF010000002.1:53142-57203 GCA_964553285.1 uncultured Candidatus Saccharibacteria bacterium
CCGCTCGAGGCGATCCAGCGCCTCGGACGAGGCCGCATTCGCACTGAAGCGAACGCGGACGAGCTGCACACCCGAGGGGTGAATGCCAGCCGGCTCGTTCTCGGCCGCGGCGTTCACCACCACTCCGCAGGGAGGCACCTCAAACTCGGTGCCGTCTTCCGCGCGGAAGTTAATCGGGTGCGGCGTAACGTTGATGATCATCGTGCCCTTTCCTTGCCCTTCGGGGGCGGTATAGTGAGTTTCCCTGGGATCAGATTCCCAGCGGTTGATCATCCTACGAATTATTCCAGCCGGAACACCGTGTGTGTTCCTTTTTGCCGCCAGTTCGGGATCGAGATGGGGCAGAGAGATGATTTCCACCTCGTACCCATTCTCCCGAGCGGCGATTTCATGCCGCTCGTATTCCCATCGCTGGGAGTTGGTGTTGTCCAAGACAACAACCGGAACTCTCTCCCTCAAACTCTCGCAAAATGCCTGAAAGTTGAGGTTGTGATTCTCCTCTAAGCGACTGGGGTCAAACTTATAGACCCCGCCGTCGTAGAAGGACGCGTCCGCGGAATGCACCCGCCCGGCGTTTCCAGCCAGACGCTTTGCGAGCGTGGACTTCCCCGAACCGGAGACACCACGCAGGATGTACACTTTCATAGCCCCTCCCGAGGCTTCGGTTTACGTTGTAAAGAACTGTTTCCTTCTTCTCTATCCTAATTATAGCATATACATAAATATTGTCAATCAGTTATATAGTTTGTGTCACCTTGGGGTATATACTTTGCATTATAAGCCCATACTGTGCTATATTATTGTCATACCTATATGACACATAAAAATATGCCCGAAAAATCAACAAATAAAAAGGCTGTCTTCCATGACCTTTTGTTGGCCGCCGGATTGACGGCAGACCAGATAATCATTTATGAGCTGTTGGTGGAGCACGGGCCCATACGGGCACAAAGACTGGCTTTTTTAAGCGGTTTTTCCCGGCCTCTCGTATATAAAGTGCTGGACCAGCTAATTTCCGGCAATTTGGCGGAAAAATTGCCGGCTCCGGACGAAAAAATATCCATGTTTGCCATCACCAATCCGCAAATCATAGAAAACCTGATTGAGCACAAAAGGGAAGACTATGAAAAAGCCAGGGGCCTGCTTGATGCGCACTTTTCCGAGCTAGTATCCAAGTACAACCTAAACAGTGGCAAGCCTAATGTGCGGTTCTTTGAAGGAGCAGGGGGGGTTATACGGCTATACAAGGATATTCTCACTGAAAGAAAAGATATACTACTCTTCCGTTCTTTTTTGGATCAGACAAATAGCCAGTCCAAAAATGAGGTTGCAAAACAAATAAAAGCCCAGGCAAGCAGGGGTATCCACACCAGAGCTATCACCCCTTTTGACAAGGAGATTGGCGGCGCCAAGGAACTAACCAAGGACGACGAGTCCCTGCTGGTGGAGAGAAGATTGATTGATAGCGACAAGTTTTGTCTGCCTGCACAGATTATCGTGTACGGCAACAAGACAGCCCTGACCTCGTACAACGAACACACAATAACGACCATTACAGAAAACAAAGACATGGCTGACAGTTTCAGAGTCTTGTTTGAGCTGGTGTGGGCACAGGGAATGCATCCAAAGAGCCTTGGTGCATAATACGGTGCACCAAAAAGACTGCGGGCCAGCCTAGGCCGACGCGGGGATAGCAAAGGTTTTCTTGCCCAGAGTCACTTTGGCAAAGTTTTTCTTGCCGATTTTCTCGGAAGCACCGACTATTTCAATGTATAGAGGCTGGCCTTTTTTGTCCAAGTCCAAGAAAACATCCGGGGCCACCTCAATAGTCTCGGCAACCACGCCTTTGCGCAGGGTAAGGTTTAGCGCATCAACATCTTTGTCGTAGGTGATCTTCATGTCTCCAATCTACTACTCGTTTGGTGCTTTGGCAACCCAGTGGGCCGTTATCACGATAATATTGGTCTTCAATTTTTTGACCACTACCTTAAGATGTAGTTTGGCAAATTTTTTGTACAAATATTCGCGGCCGCTTAAATCGCGGGCAATAAAGTCGGGAAAGGATATTGTTTCCGCCACGTAGGACTTGGGAATCTTTCTTTGAAGCATTTTCACCCTTGAGTGATTGCTGAAAGTAATTTTCATGTTAAGCGATTACCTCCTCTTGGAAGAATGGAATTTCTTGTGCACGTCTTTGAGCTGTCTGTCGGTAAAGTGCGTGTATATCTGGGTGGTTGCGATGTTGGCGTGGCCCAAAAGCATCTGTACCGAACGCAGGTCGGCACCGTTGGTGAGCAGGTCCGTGGCAAAGCTGTGCCTTATGACGTGAGGTGTTACTTTTTTTGAAATCCCCGATTTTATGGCGTGTTTCTTGACTATCCTTTGCACCATGCGGGCGGTGAGAGGAGAAAGGGAAGTCTTGTCGCCTTTTGTCTTGCCGAAAGTGGTGGAAACAAACATGGGAGCGGAGAGGTCTTTGCGCTTCTTTAGATAATGCCTGACCGCGTTTTTGGCTTCTTCGGAGAGGAATACCAGACGCACTTTTTCTCCCTTGCCGCGCACGGATATCTCGTCTGCGGACAAATCCATGTCCCGCGGCAGGCGGCAAAGCTCGGACACGCGCAGGCCGGTGGAGAAAAGAAGCTCCAGTATGGCTTTATCTCTGGCATCGGCCAGGGAATCGCCGGAAGGGGAGGAGAGTAGGCGGCCAAGCTCCGTTTCGGTAATGAGGTCAAGAGCCCTGTCGCCGGTTTTTGCCAGCTCTATCTTGTCGGGCGGGAGGGAAGAGATGTCTCGCTTGAGCAAATACTTGAGAAACATCCTCAAAGCAATGAGGTGATAGTTTTGGGTTCTTTTCTTTAAGGTCTCTTTCTGGCCGTCTTTCAGAGTGCCGGAATACTGCCTGTTTAGCCAAAGGCGATACTCTCTCACCGCGTCATCGGTGATGTCTTTTGGGCTTTTGATCTTGGAAAAGGAGAAAAAGCGCGTCAGGTATTGGTCGTAACTTCTGACGGTCTTGAGGGAGCGGCCCTTCTCTATTTCCAGATATTCCAAAAATTGCCTGTGTAGAGTCTTTATATCCATGTCGCACAATAATTTTACCACGAAAAGGCCCGCGGAGATTTGACAGGGAAAATACCCGTGGCAGTATCCTTAAGAGGAAAGGTACACAACTTCGCATCAACTCACATCCCGCCACCGGAGATAACCGTGCAAAGAGAAGACGATGGTTTCAGCCGGTTTCTGGATGAGATGACCGGCAAAAAGAAGCAGGCCGGCAAGCCCGCAGACGAGAAAGAGACGCTCGAGCTTGCGGCAAGGGCCAAAGCCGGGGACATGGAAGCCAGAGATACTCTTGTCTTCCGCAACATGCCGCTGGTCATTCATGTCGCCAAGGCATTTCGCCATCGCGGCGTGGAATTCGGCGACCTGGTAAGCCAGGGCGTCCTCGGTCTCATAAAGGGAATAACGTCCTACACCCCGGGATCGGCATCTTTTGGCTGGTACATTGCCCTGCAAATACGCTACGCTATCGCAAAAAGTCTGAGCAGAAAGAGGCTGGATACGGTTAGCCTGGAAGAAACCATGGAAAACCACGACGGCGAAAGCGGCATCATTCTGGGAGTGGATGAAAAAACCCTGGACTCGGAAAACCGGTTCTTGGGCGGAATGGATGACCGGAACAGGGTTAGGGAAATAGTAGAGTTTGTGAACGGTCTGCCGATCAGGCCTTTCTACAAAGAAGTCTTCTTCGCTTCCTACGGCCTGGATGACGGCTCCATGGAAATGAGTGGCTCAGGGCGGCTGGCAGGGCGCTTCGGCGTAACCCCCAACCGGATACGCCAGATCAGGGGCGACGTGGAGAGAAGGGTAGTGCGAAAGTTCGGGCGACAAAAGCCCGATTAAAGGGGCGGCACCGCAAGCGGTGCCGCCCCTGTACTTTTCCACAGCTATCCCCACCCCATTGACTTTTCCCCTTTTTGGGTATATAATGGGGGATAGACTTACGGTTACGGAGGAAGTACCTTCATAACCTATACTTGTGTGTGCCTTAGGCACAC
>CAZKKF010000003.1:0-51912 GCA_964553285.1 uncultured Candidatus Saccharibacteria bacterium
TCACCGAGCTTTCCCTCGGAGGAGCACGCTCCTTTGAGGCGGCACGGCAGTAGTAACGAGTATAGGGAGAGGCCCCCATCGTCTGTACGATGAGGGGCTTTTCTTTTATCTGTGGACAATCCGCAACTTATACAAACACATGGTGATAGAATAAACGTATTGGTATTTATTCGCTTAACAACAGCACATACACAATGAATAGCTCATCACTTCGTTCTTTCCTCGCACCCCTCTCCATCCTGTTTGCGGGAGTAGCGGTGTTTTCTGCGTTGGTCTTTCCTTTGCAGAACCATGTACAGGCGCAGGAGAACTTGCAGGTACCGGGTACTCCATCCGGTGTTTTGACCTGTGAATACAGATACGAGAACGGAGTAAGCCTGGCTCAGTGCGAAAACCTTAACGGATTCCATTACGACAATGATCCCCACTTTCCAACCGGAACCTCGGGACATTGCGAATATATGGTTTGCTGGGATTCCGGAACCGGAGGAGGTGATCCCGGTGGTCCGGATGATGGTCCCCAACCGCCACCCCCTCCTCCTCCTCCTCCGGAGTGTACCAACATGTGCGGTGTTCCCGCTCAATGCGGACATCAGTGTAATGATGGATGTCCTTTGGCGGGGACGCCTACTTGTGGGGAGGATCTGAACTTGTGCGACGACGGTTCCCCCATGCCTTATGTAGACAACGTATGGAGGCGAGACCTCTGCCCCTCCCTCACCCTCACTCCTCCCTACCAAGAGTGCCAGGTTGGCCAAGTCAGGTCATTCAACGCAACCGTCACGCCGTCACAGGCTCTCACCTGGTGGTCCAACACTACCTCTGTAGCCACCGTATCCAATGGCATAGCTTCCTGTCTAAGTGTGGGAGAAGCCCGCATCATCGTACAGGCAGGGAACATGGAGAAACATGCCGACCTCAAAGTAATAGATGATACCACTCCCTGTTCACCTCTAAGCGAAACCCGGCAGATAAGCTGCCAGCAGGGAGGATACGGAGAAAACTATACGGGAGAGATTTGGCAGAGGAGAGACACAGGCCCCGCCCCAGAGTGCAGTTGGAGCGGCTGGACTAACATTACAGATACCTGCGTGTCTGTTGAACCTCCCACCTGCCAACAGCCTTCCCGCACTACCAGGACAATAGACTGCCAACAGGCGGGTTACGGAGAAAACTATGTTGGGAAGGTTGAGCAGGAGATGGTCAAAAGCCCCGCGCCTGCCTGTGTCTGGGGTAACTGGACTAACATTCCGGGCACGGATACCTGTGTACCGATTCACGACCAATGCCAACTGCCCCCTTACGAATACACCAACGGACTCTGCCCCGGAGGACAGACCGAGGGAGAGCTGATCCTGCGCAGGAACCTGGTTCCCGCTTCCTGCCAGTACGATGACTGGTACCCCCACGAGAACACCTGCTCCTGCCCGGAGACTCACTACTGGTCAGGTACGCAGTGTCTGCCCAATCCTGAGGGAGGCACAACCTTGTCCGTTCTCTCAAACATGTCCTCCTACTGGAACATTGACCCGGGCGGCATATTCAACGTTGGTTCAAGCTTCACCTACCAGGTATATCCTCCGCTCGAAGGTATGCTGTACACCATCCATGCGGAAGATAAGGCCAATTACACGCTGGCCATCGACAACTCTGACGGTCTGCAAGCCAATACCTTGGTTCTCTACCCCGGACAGCAGAAGTCCTGGAGCCTCACCTACTCACCCCTGCCCGATCCCTTCACCTACTCCATTTCTCCTCTGTCTACCATCAATCTGACCAAGGACTCCGTTCCCTACACCCAGTCATTCCCCATACAGCTCAACCTCCTTAGCGGCAACCCCCAGGCTGTGGACATAAGCTTCTCCGGAGTAAGTCCCACTCTGGTCAACCGCGGAGGCAATGCACCCTGCACCCCCTCCGTCTCCAACTGCTTTGGCTACGTCCAGGTCAGACCGGACACTCCTGTAGGCACTTACAACATTACTGTCATCGGTACTCCCAACAACGTACAGAGACCCCTTACCCTAAACATCTCCAATCCCCAGAACATGGAGGTAACCTGTGTGGCAGACCCCTCTCCTGCACATGTGAACCGCAACGTTGAGTGGAGAGCCGTAGTGGTGGGAGGCACAGCTCCCTACACCTATGTCTGGGAAGGAGACTTCGTTCCCACAGACCCCGCTCCCACCTCCTCTCCCTACACCCTGATGTACTCCACCACCGGACCCAAGCAGATGAAGGTAACCGTCACCGACCAGAACGGAGCGGGACAGAGTGCCTCCTGCGATACCGCCACCTTACAGGTGAGGGTGAGGGCTGAGTGGAGGGAGATTTAGAGGTAGTCCAGGTTCGCGCTTGCAAAGCACCCCTGTCTGTGCTATGATTAAGAAGTGATTACCAAAACCCGTAAATCCAAGGTGGCAGGCGAAGTTCGCGTGCATGACACCGATACAGGCTCGCCTGAAGTACAGGCCGCTGTTTTGACTGCCAGAATTGAGGAACTTGCCCTACATTTGAAGAAGCACGGCAAGGACAACCACTCCCGCAGGGGGCTCCTCAAGATGGTAGCCGACAGGCAGAAGCATTTGGCATACCTTCAAAAGAAGGACCCCAAACGCCATGCCGCTTTGATAAAGAAGATAGGTCTCAAGAAAAAGGCCTAAAGGCCTCTGCGGACGTTTGTCCGCAGGGTTGCATCTCTGTTTTGAAGTATAATTGGGGAAGAGCCTCTTGTGGGCTTGCCCCGCTTAGCGGGGTTGCCCGCCTGGGGTGGGTCAGTGGTAATTGTTTTTGATTAACCAACGTTCGCCGGCTATACGAAAAAGCTTGCGGACAAAGATAATAATTTTTATGCCAGTAATAAAATACGCCGACCAGAGGGTCGCAGTGCTTATAGACACGCAAAACCTGTATCACAGTGCCAAGAATCTTTACAAAGCGAAAGTCAATTTCAAAAACGTGCTCGAAGACTGCGTGGCCGGCCGCACCCTGATACGCGCCATGGCTTACGTTATCACCACAGAGTCCGGTGAGGAGCGCAGTTTTTTTGATGCTTTGGAAAAAACCGGCATTGAGACCAAGACCAAGAACCTGCAGATATTTTCAAGCGGCGCAAAGAAAGCCGACTGGGATGTGGCCATTGCCATTGACGCCATAAGGATGGCTCCGCGCCTTGATGCGGTTATCATCGTTTCCGGAGACGGAGACTTCGTGCCATTGGTTGAATATCTCAAGGTAACGCACGGCCTGCAGGTGGAGATGGCTTCCTTTGGCAAATCCACTTCAAGCAAGCTCATAGAAGCAGTGGACGACTTCATTGACTTGGATGACAACCAAAAAAGATACCTCCTGCGAAGCGGTCCGAGAAAATCTTCCGCCGATGAAGACGGCGATTCTGAAAATACGGGCGCTGACGAAGTGATAGAATAATCAGGACGGGCGCAAAAAACCTGCTCCCGCTTGCGGCGTCTTGCGCCAAACAAAATGGATGACAGCCTAAACACCGCGCCAGATAATCCAAAAAACTCCGGCACAAAAAACGGGCCCGTCTTTCTTGATGCCAATGGGGAGATGGTTAGCGGAGCGGAAGAAATCGCTTCTTCTCCGGCCACGGCGGCCGGGGGGCTCGCCGCAGACCTTTCTCTTGATAGCGGAGTGGAAGACCTGCTCAAAAAAGCCAGGGAAGATGCCAGACGCACCAACGAAGAGGCGGTAAAGATAATTTTGCAAAAAGACATGCCGGAAGTGCGCGTGGACGAGCCCTCCGCGCCCGCCGAGCAAATATTTTCACAAGACCAAATCGAGCCGAAGGCGCAGGTAGTCCCAGCCAGAAAGCCGGAAGTGAGCGTAACGCAGGAAGCACCTGCAATGCCCGCAACGCCTGAAAACAAAGAAGCGTGGGAGGCGCTGAAAAACCTGCGCACCTACCAGGGAGACGTGGCCGGCATCATAAAAGACCAGGGCGAGTCCGTGCTCTCCGTATCAATGGCGGAGCGGCGCAGGAGAGAAGAGAGGGGAGAAAAACAGGAAGAAGAAAAAGAGGAAAGCCCCTGGAAAAACACCTGGCTCGCGGTGGGGGCGGCATTGCTTTTTGTGCTTGGGGTGGGGCTTCTTGGGGGCTTTTATTATATAAACCGGCAAAACGCTCCGCTTACACAGATTCCGCCGTCTGACGCTTTGGTGCGTTTTGATATGGAGAGGGAAATATTTTTTGGCGGCCTGACAAAAAGCGCCTTGGTGGATCTGCTCGCCTCGCTAAAAAGTGACGGCCCGGCGGAAAGCAAATCGCTTTCTTATGTGCGCATAGTGCGCCGCGAGGAAAACGCCGCAGTGCCCATCACCGCATCGGAATTCATGTCTCTCATACGCTCCGGCGCGCCGAGCTCTTTTGTGAGGGCGCTCGGCGATAAGTTTATGCTCGGCTTCTACAAGGACAACCTGTCGGAGCGCCATGAGGCGTTCTTGCTTCTCTCCGTCAATTCTTTTGATACAGCCTTTGACGGACTGCTGAGGTGGGAGGGCACCATGGCGGGGGATTTGTCCGGCATCATCACACCCTTTGCTCTTCCGGCGGATGTTGAAGCCCTGTTTTCTCTCGGAGCAACGCAGGAAACGAGGAGATTTCAGGACATGGTCATAGACAACAAAGACGTGCGACTCCTCAAAGGAGAGGCCAATCAAACAGTGCTCTTGTATGCTTTTATACGTCCGGATCTTTTGCTCATAGCGGAGAGCGAAAGAGTGCTCAGCGAAATAATGCTAAGAGTGTTTTCTGCGGCTACGGTAAGGTAAAGCTGGCCTGTTTGCCTAAACATTTTGCGGGGGGTATCATAGAGCCATGACACCTGAACAAATACAAAATTTTAAAGGAAGGCTTGAAGAGGAGATGGCCACTTTGGAAAAAGAGCTGTCCGAAATAGCGGTCAAAAACCCCGCAAACCCGGGCGACTGGGTGGCGACCGCAGGCAATGTGGATGACATTTCAAATGCCGACCCCAACACTACGGCCGACCAGTTTGAAGAGCTGGAAAACAATGCCGCCGTGCTTGCCCGCCTGGAAAACCGCTTCAACGACGTAAAAGATGCTTTGGCGAAAATTGAGTCGGGACAATACGGAAAGTGCGAGGTGTCTGGAGAGGATATAGAGACAGACCGCCTGGAGGCAAATCCCGCCGCACGCACCTGCAGAGAACATATGTAAGCGAGAGGAGCCCCGCCGTTGCGGGGTTTTCTTGTCCTCGGAAAACTTTGTGCGCCGTTCGTCTTATTCTTGCAAAAATTTTTGGTACGTTCAAAAAAATGTCTTTCGCAAAGGTACACACCGCCCAGACAAACATGCTTTCGGCATCAATCATTGATGTTGAGGTGGATATCTCCAAAGGGATTTATTCCTTTGCCATAGTGGGCCTGCCGGACAAAGCCACCGAGGAAGCGCGCGACAGAGTATCGGCCGCCATCAAAAACAGCGGCTTCACTTCGCCAAAGCAAAAGAACCAAAAGACGGTGATTGCTCTTGCTCCGGCAGATATAAAGAAAGAGGGCGCGTCTTTTGACGCGGCCATTGCCGCCGCTTATCTTCTGGCGGAAGGGGAGGTGGAGTTTGACCCCAAGGGCATAATGCTTTTGGGCGAACTTTCTCTGGACGGCAAGGCAAGGCCGGTGAAGGGAGTGCTTCCCATGGCAAGCGCCGCAAGAGACAGCGGCTTCCATACCATCATCGTGCCAAAAGAAAATGCCGAGGAAGCAGCTCTGGTGGAAGGCATCCGGGTTTTCGGAGCGGAAAACTTACAGCAAATACTAGACCATCTCACCGGCTCAAACCCTCTGCAAAAACACCCGCAAACCATAATCTCGGCCGAGGAAAAATCCCGAAGGGGGTCATTTGATGACATCAAAGGCCAGGAAAATGCCAAGCGCGCTCTGGTCATAGCGGCATCAGGCAAGCACAACATCGCTCTCTACGGCCCGCCCGGCACGGGCAAGACCATGCTTGCAAGAGCGCTCGCTTCCATTTTGCCGCCGCTCCCCACCGAGCACATATTGGAAGTTACGGGCATCCACTCCATTGCCGGCACTTTGTCTCACCCTTATGCCAAAGAAGCGCCCTTCCGCTCCCCGCACCATACTTCTTCTTATGTTGCTCTGGTGGGCGGAGGAGCAAGTTTGCGCCCGGGAGAAATAACGCTCGCCCACAGAGGTGTTTTGTTTTTGGACGAATTTCCCGAGTTTGAAACCAGAGTGATAGAGTCTTTGAGAGAGCCCCTGGAAGAGCGCAGGATTTCCATATCAAGAGCGCGCGGCTCGGCTGTTTTTCCGGCAAATTTTATTCTGGTGGCCGCCATGAATCCCTGCCCCTGCGGCAATCGCTCTTTTCCCGGGCCCGCCTGCTCGTGCATGCCGGCACAGATAATGAGATACGAGAGAAAACTCTCCGGCCCCATAGTAGATCGCATAGACATGTGGATTCCGGTGCCCCGCATAGACCACGGAACGCTTATGGAAAAGGGCGGCACGGGAGAAGGGGAGCTTGCAAGAAAAACCACTGAAAGCGTGCGCAAAAAGCAGGAAGACAGATATATGCAGAGAAAAATGGGCAGAAAAGCGGCGGGCGAGCTGAGCGCCAAGGAGCTTGTTTCAAGCATAGAGCTTGATGACGCCACCAAGCAGGTGCTAAACGAAGCGGCAAGGAAGCTTGGTCTGTCGGCGCGCTCCTACCACAAAACCGTGCGCCTTTCCCGCACCATTGCAGACTTGGACAACAGCGAGGAGATAAAGCCCGAACACATAATGGAGGCTCTCTCATACCGCCCGCCAAAATCGAGCATGCTTTAAAAAGCTAGCTATTTAGAAAGGATTGCGTGCGCCTCTTATCTCAAAGTGCACATGCGCGCCTGTGGTGCGGCCGGTAAGGCCAACATATCCGATGACCTCTCCCTGGGCTACCGTTTCACCCACCGATACGGTGTTTGACTGGTTATGGGCATAGAGTGTTTGGGTACCGTTTGAGTGCTCTATTACGATGTAGTTTCCATATCCTCCGTTCCATCCGCCCACGCGGGATATTATGACGCGGCCTTCAGCGGCGGCTACTATCGGCGTGCCGACAGGAGAAGCCAGGTCAACGGCGTTGTACCCGTGTATGCCCTGTGAGCGCGGGCCGGGGACGGGGCGCATAAAGTACCCTTCTATGACGCGGGTTGAAGGCGCTATCTGCACTCTTGTGGCCGCTGCGGAAGCAGAAGCGGAAGCCGCTATCTCGCCGTCCGGCACTATGACCACATCTCCGACAGAGAGCCTGGTGGATTCGCCGATGGCATTGTATGAAAGGATTTCTTCTATATCCGCTTTGTATAGCTTTGCGATAGAGGCCGGGGTATCGCCGCTCTTTACCGTGTGCCTGATACCTGATACCGGCAAGATGGTAAGTATCTGGCCCGGGCGCACGGTGGAGCCGGAAATGTCGTTTGCCCACCTGATGGTGTTGACCGTAACGTCAAACATCTCCGCTATCTGCGACAGTGTATCGCCCTCCTTTACCACATAAACGCTTATGCGGTCTGAAGACGGCCTATTGAGAAGGTTTTCCGAAAGACCGCCCGATGGGCCGTCTTCGGACACCAAAGCGTCTCCCTCAACCACTATTTCCGCGCCGCCGATGTTTGGATGAGGATCTATGTTTACAGCCGCCTGAAGGAGGGGAATGTTTTGCGAATTATATATCTTCGGGGCGGCCTGCGCGGCGCTTTTAAACAGCCCGCTCATAAAGGAGCCGAAACCGGCGTATACAAAGAAGGGCGCCGCCGCGGCCGCCAGAAACAGCAAAAAGTAGCCTTTCCTGGAAGGACTTACCCGCGATTTATTTATTTTACGGGACCGGCCTGTGTTACCGCCGTTTTTGGAGTCTTGATTGCAAGAAATAAGCCAAAATCCGAATTCTTCCGCTCCGTCATTCCCGCCTCGGGCGGGACACCCATCCTTCCGTGTCAGAGGCTTATATAGTACCCCAAAAGGGGCCTTTTTCAACTTGCCACAACCCCCACAATGTGGGTTATAAATGCCAAAAAGCCTTATTTTTGGCTTTTTTTGGGATATAATCCCCTAATGACAACCGTGGATAAGACTCTAAACCAGGCCCAAAAGGAAGCCGTTTCGACCCTAGAAGGGCCGCTACTCATAGTGGCCGGTGCCGGAGCGGGCAAGACCAAGACCCTTATAGAGAGGATGGCCGCCCTCATAGCAAAAGGCGTGCCCGCCGGGGAAATACTGGCAATTACCTTTACCAACAAAGCCGCCAGGGAAATGCGCGAGCGCGTTGGGCCTTTCCTCTCCCGCGCCCTGCCCCGCTCCCACATACCTTTCGGCTTTGACGACCTGCCCTTTATCGGCACGTTCCATGCACTGGGGGCTTTCATCATCAGGGAAAACACGGACAGGCTCGGCTTGCCCAGGCACTTCTCCGTACACGACAGAGATGATTCAAAAAAGGCGGTGCGGGAAGCAATGGAAATATCCGGCATATCGCACAAGGAGTACGAGCCGGGGAGAGTCCTCTCTTATATATCAAGAAGCAAGGGAGACGGCATAACGCCGGACGAGGCGCGGCACAGGGCAAGAAGCGATTTTCATTCCATCGCCGCAAGAGTTTATGGTGAATACGAAAGACTGCTTGAGAGAGACAGGGCTTTGGACTTTGATGATCTCTTGGTAAAAGCGGAGCTTCTCCTCAAAAAATTTCCCGATGTGCTGGAGCGCTACCAGGAAAGATGGAAATACATTCACATAGACGAGTATCAGGACACCAACGAAGTGCAATACTCTATAGCCCGTCTCCTTGCGCAAAAATATGGAAACATTTGCGTGGTAGGGGATGCAGACCAAAACATCTACAGCTGGCGGGGGGCGAGCCTCAAAAACATTTTGTCTTTTGAAAAAGATTATCCCGATGCCAAAGTCATCGTTCTTGAAGAAAATTACCGCTCTACCCAAAAGATATTGGATGCCGCCAACTCGGTCATAAGCAAGAATGCTTTGCGCAAAGACAAGAATCTCTACACCAAAAACGCCGAAGGGGAGAACTTATCTCTCTTCTCCGCTTTTGACGAGGCAACGGAGGCGCTTTTTGTGGCCGAAAAAGTGCGGGAGCTGATCCGGCAGGGGGTACCGGCCAAGGAAATCGCCGTGCTTTTCAGGGCAAACTTCCAGTCCAGAATAATTGAAGAAACTTTTTTGCGGCTCGGCATTCCATACGAGATAACAGGCACGCGCTTTTTTGAAAGAAAAGAAGTGAAAGATGCCGTCTCTTTCCTGCGCCTGGCGTTAAACCCGGAAAGCGGCGCTGATATTGCAAGGGCTGTAAACGCCATACCAAGGGGTCTTGGAAAAGTTTCTCTTTTGCATATCCTTTCCGGCCACATAGACAAACTCTCGCCCAAAGCCCGCGCTTCATACGGGGAGCTAAGATCAGCCATTTCAAAAATATCATCGGCCGCGGCACAAAACCATGTAGCCGAAACCGTAAGAATATCGCTCAAAGAAAGCGGGATATTGGAGCACTACGAAAAGCAGGCGCGAATGGGGGATGGGGATGCCGAGGAGAGGCTGGAAAACCTCACGGAGCTGGTAAGCGTAGCGAGCAGATATGATGCCTCCGGCGAAGAAGGCTTGGCGCTGTTTCTCGCCGATGCCGCCCTTGAAAGCGGCGAGGATACAAATACCGAGGAGGGAAAGGGGGTCAAGATAATGACCGTGCATTCGGCCAAAGGCCTTGAGTTTGACGTGGTGTTTTTGGTGGGGCTTGAGGAGGGCCTTTTTCCTCACAGCAAAATGTATGAGGACAACCTTACCGAAGAAGAGCGCGAGGAAGAAAGGAGGCTCATGTATGTGGCCATAACCCGCGCAAGAAAAAAACTCTTTCTCACCTTCGCCCAGACCAGGCTTGTCTACGGCTCGCGCGAGATCAATATCCCGTCATCTTTTATAGACGACATACCGGCCCATCATGTAGATGTGGAGGAAAGCGAATACGGCGGCAGACGCGGACTGCTTACTTCTATTGATTTTTAAAGACCATGAAAGAAAAACACACCAAACCAAAAAAGTCTCTGGGTCAGCACTTCCTCAAGTCATCTTCCGCTTTGCGCAAAATAGCGGACGCCACCCTGGCGGATAAAGGCGCGAGCATTGTTGAAATAGGGCCGGGGGAAGGAGCTTTGACTGCCGTACTGCTTCAGACCGGAGCAAAGGTAACAGCCATAGAAAAAGACCGGTCGCTCTGCGCACTGCTTGAAGAGAGATTTGCAGAGGAGATAGCAAGCGGGCAACTGCGCATAAAACACGCCGATGCCCTGGAGTGCGAGTGGCACAGCGAAGCGGGAGAGGGAAAATGGATACTTGCGGGCAATATCCCTTACTACATAACCGGCGCAATAATAAGAAAAACGTTTGAAGAAAAGATTTTGCCGGAGAGAGCGGTCTTTCTGGTGCAAAAAGAAGTGGCGGAGAGAGCGGTGGCAAGAGACGGCAAGCAAAGCATCTTGTCGCTTGCCATAGGCGCATACGGCAAAGCCAAAATCGTTTCCAAAGTTCCAAGGGGTGCTTTTCATCCCATGCCAAAAGTTGATTCGGCGATTTTGCTGGTAGAAAACATAAGCAGAGATTTTTTCAAAGGCTTCAGCGAAGAAGTCTTCTTCCAAAAAATAAAAGCCGCCTTTTCCTCAAAAAGAAAGCTTGCTTTCAGAAATTTGGGCCTCTCGCCCCAAGAAGCGGAAATATTTTTCCCAAAGGCGGGCATACCTGTACCAGCCCGCGCTGAAGATATCTCCCTTCATCAGTGGGGGAGATTGCTTAAAGTTTTAAACTAGATACCTCCCAGAGCCCCCGTACCAAGCTTGGTCATAACGCCCAGAGGCAAGCCCACGGGGCAACAACCGGTCGGGCAAGTAACAAGACAAACTCCGCCTGGTCTATACATACCCATTTCCCAAGTTAAAGGCACGGCTGGACGAAAATGGGCAAAAAGCTCCGTACTGTCGCTCCCCAGAAAACCCCCGATACCGGGGACAAAACTCAACATATCAACACCTGGAATGGACTCGAGCAATCCCAAGGAGCCAGGACGGTAAAGAAGCGAGCCCGGAAGGGGGAATACCTGCCCTGGTATACCGGTGTGGAGCAGAGAGAAGTTGATCATTATATCTCCAGTGCAGGTACAGGGAATAAACGAGGAGACCAGTCCTCCGAATGATCTATCTGTAAGAATAGACAGAACCTGGGCCTTAGTGCGCCCACTTGGCGCAAATAATACCAACAAGGACAAGGTGGCCACCAAAACAAAGATTGCTTTCGTATTTTTAATCATATTAACAATCATTATAGCACTGCGCCCTGTAAACACTATATAATGTACATGTGATTAACTTGCCTTCATCTCCAAAGGTAACCGGTTCTATTGCTTTCGGCATAATCCTCATAGGCCTGGCTTTTATGATAAGAGTTTCGTCTTTTTCACCAAACCTGATGAGGATTGAAAGCGCCCCCGCGCTTGGCACCCTGGCAAGCGCAGATATAGATTCAGATGGCGATGGACTGTACGATTGGGAAGAGCTTTTGTGGGGCACAAACCCGCACAAGCAAGATTCCAGGGGAGACGGGGTATCGGACGCCGAATACGTAAGCCGCCTTAAAGCAGAGAGGCTCCGAACAGCAAGCCTGCCGAACACGCCATCAAGGCTCGCCACCAATACAGGGGAGCTCGGCAAAAGCCTGTTCGCGGATTACATGCTTTCTCGCCAAGGCGGCATGACCCCTGCCGAAATGGATGCGACTGTAGCCGGCATCTTGGATAACGCCGCAAACCAATACAACTCTTCGCTTGAGTCCCGTATTGGCAATATGTATACACTGCAAAATTTGACGGTGATTTCCGCCAATGAACAGAACGTGAGATTGTTTGGCAACCGTTTTGCGGAGATTTTCATGCCGCACGCGGAGGTTATTTTCAGCCCAACGGGAGCAGACTTCAATAGTTTGCCCCAAGTCGCAGCAGAAGTAGCAACAAGTTACAGATCTATGGCAAAGGATCTTTCTGCCATGGCCGTGCCGGCTACTATGGCGCACGACTTTGTCTCTTTATTAAAAGCATTGAGTGGCGCGGCGATAGTGATTGATGATATTGCCAAATTGCATTCTGACCCTCTGGTTATGCTTCTCGCCATTTCCGGCAGCAATGACATGGAAGCAATGGTGGGGGAATATTTGCTCAACCTCCAACAACACATATTGAGCAGTGGTATAATATTTTCAGAGAGTGAGCCAGGAATAGCATGGACAAGATAACACCCACCAGAAAAAATATTTTTGCATGGCTTTTTGGCTTTTTGGCACTTACCACTGCCACTGTTTTCCCATTTCAAACGCAGGCTTATGCCGGTATATCGACAGCCATTGGGGCTGTTACGGCCCTGGATCAGGCATCGACCCCTGTTCCCACAAACGACAGATTTTTAAGAGGAAAAGAGATCGCGTGGGATGCCATCGCCTGGGCGGCCGTAAACTGGGTCATTGAGGAGATGTGGAACGATACGGTAGACTGGATAAATGGCGGCATGAATGGCAAGCCGCAATTTGCGACAAACCCCCAGATACTTTTCAACGAAGTAGGGGACGCTATATTTGGAAAATTTCTGGACGAATTAGGGGCAGGATTCCTGTGCCAGCCTTTTGACCTCCGGGTAAGATCTTCTCTCGAGGCAGAATACCACAACAGGATAAGAAACACCGGCACGCGCCCCAGCACCAGCAACCAGTGTACC
The DNA here is from genome assembly GCA_964553285.1 of uncultured Candidatus Saccharibacteria bacterium. GTDB lineage: Bacteria > Patescibacteriota > Minisyncoccia > Phycocordibacterales > Zambryskibacteraceae > CAZKKF01. The sequence continues at coordinate 12,810 of CAZKKF010000003.1, forward strand.
TGGACTGGCACCATGGATAATCTGGAAAGAATAATGGCGGGCAATATGGGAACGGGCGGGTGGCTGGATTATTTTAGCTTCATACAAGGTAGCAACAATCCAACGGGGGCATATTTGAACGCGGAATCCGACCTGGTCAACAAAATTGCCCAGGGACTGGACATTCAAAAAACAGAGCTGGATTGGGCAGATGGGTTTCTAAACAAAAGAACATGCGTGGACATGGGTCCGGAAGGTTGTGTTCAATGGGAAACCCTCACCCCCGGAAGAGTCCTGGAAACGCAACTCAATAAGACCCTTGGACTAGAGCATGACAGATTGTCGGTTGCCGATGAGTTTAACGAAGCTCTGTCAGCGTTAACCAACCTCCTGCTGAACAGAGTGTTTGGAGGGGACGGTATTTTCACAAGAAACGCCAACGCCGCTACGCCCCGCGGCAATAGGGCGGGAGATGCCGGGCAGCTTGGCAGAGAGTGCTCTCCTTCCCTTACTACAACCGAGGTCTACAGCAACGTAACCTGGAGTACGTCTTTTGTTGCGGTAACCGGACATAGCTTCGAATACGAATGGAGGGAGGGCAACACGATACTCGGAATAACCGATACCCCGAGCTTCTCGCTGTTTTATGATCAGCCGGGAGTAAAAAGCATGACCGTTTTGATCAGGTACAAGGTTGACATAAGAGACCCTTCGGCAACCGCACCGGACGAGAACGGTCTGTATCCGATGGTTGCCGAAGCAAGAAGCGCGGAGGTGGGCTGTGAACCAACGGTAAGAGTAACCGCTTCAAGCCTTGCCGCTGTCTGCGAGCTTGAAACGAGCAAGGAGATATACCCAATATGGCTTCCGTCTGGCAGCGACAGGGATCAGAGGGCGAATGAAATCTTTGCCGCATACTTAGTGGGAGCCCGCTCAACAAGCTTTTTTAATGGTGGTCTTGGGCCCAACACAACCTTCGTAGAGCATATAATTTCATGGAAAGTAACTATTGCCGGGGGCTCGGGCACGTTGAGTAGCATCTCGGTAATAAGAGAGCCCAACATGTGGATAATGAGTCCTGCTCCGGCGATCATAACCGGCAATAACCCCATCCTCACCTTATCAGCAGCAGCCAACACAGTACCGACAACCAGTTTTAAAGTAGTTTCCATCACCTCAGCTGAAACCATTGGTGGGGCTGCTCCAGCAAAAAGAACACCCGATAACAGGCCGTCCCTGGGAGAAAGCAAGAAGGTGAACATAAGGGTTGTGGATGCCGATTTGAACATATCCTCAGTTACGGTGGACTGCGAAGCGGTGAACGTAAGATAAAGCAATGAATAACAAAAGCAGAAAAATCATCCTAGCTTCTCTTACGGCTTTTTTTGCACCCTTGCCTGCATTTGCTCTTCCTGTTGTCCCCCCGGTCCTTATATGGGGAGCAGGAATCCTGGCCTCGATTGGTGCGGCATATAAAACAGCGGAACTTACAGTCACTGCCATAGCACACGTATTTCTTAATCTTTCTGCTTTAATCATGGGTATTGCGGGTGCGGCGCTGGACTACATCCTCCGGGAAACGGTGGTAAAGATGAGCGCCGGAATAAACCAAATGACGGGCATTCCCATGGCCTGGACGGCTATCAGGGATGTGGTAAACATACTTTTTATATTCATTCTCCTGTGGGTGGCCATCAACGCCATCATCAACAACACTTCCTCGGAGATGAAGAATACCCTCAAGAACGTGATCATCGCCGCGGTGCTGGTAAACTTCTCTCTCTTCTTTACAAGGGTGATGGTGGACACCTCAAACACAGCAACCCTATTCCTTTACCGGCAAGTTGTGGGTGTTGAGATTGCCACCGACAATACGAGTATCAATGGAAACTCATCCGCACAAGTAATTCCAAAAGGTCTTGCGGCCGCTTTTTCAAACCAGCTCAAACTTACCAAGCTTCTGGGAGAAAACCTGCCGGACGATGATAAGGTCAGCAGGATTCTTATTGTGGCGGTAATGGGTTCGGCATTTCAAATGATAGCCGCGGTAGTCTTTCTTGCCATAGCCATAATGTTTCTCATCCGGTATGTGTTCATCATTTTCCTAATGGCCGTATCGCCCATAGCCTTTTTGCAAGGCACCATACCAAAAATTGATGTACATGCCAAAAAATGGTGGTCAACGCTTACCAACCAGCTTATTTTCCCGCCTATTTATATGCTCCTTACCTGGATAACAGTTACCATCATTTCCCGGGATGGTTTTATATCCAATTCCCCACAGCTCAGCGCCGCGTTGTTTGAAACAACCAACAGCACGCCCACAGCCGGAATGATGGTGTTCATCATGAACTTTATGATAGTAATCATTTTCCTCATCTCGACCCTGGTTATCTCGCGCGAAGTGGCCCAGCAGGGCGGCAGTTTTGCCTCCAAAATAGTGGGCGCAGGATTTGGAGTGGCGGCTTTTGCAGGCAGGCAGGTAGGAGGACGACTGGGAACCTGGGCGGCCAACAACAAGCGGCTTCAGGCGGCTGAAATGGCCACAGCAGAAGCAGGCTCTGGATTTAGGGGTCAACTGGGAGCGTTCGCGACCAGAATGGCGGCCCGCACGGCGGGAACAGCAGCCAGACGTGTTTCAACCGGTAGCTTTGATGTCCGCGGAGGTCTTGGTGGCGTAGCGGGAGCACTTGGTCTCGGGGAGGTATTGGGAGAAACACCTGGCGGCCCTGCGGGCGGAAAAGGAGGGTATGTGGCGGAACGTGATGCTTTCCGTGAATACTTGGCCCTCGAGGGCTCAAAAGCCGCAAGAGAGAGGGTGGACAGGGCAGGAAAAGCTGCGCTTCAGCTTAAGATTGAGGAACACCGTGCCCTGGACATGGATGCCGTGGACACCGCCAGAAACCTCGACGACGCGCAGAGGAGTCCTGCGCAAAAACAGCTTATTAAGGAGATTGACGAACTGGAAAAAGCTATAAGCACGTCTTCGGACAAGGAAATTGAGGCCTTGTTCGAAAATAATAAGGCCCTGATGAATAGCCGCGCAATAACTGAAACTCTGACAAACCGACAGCTTGAAGTGATAATGAAGAGCGATAAATTCTCCGAACAAGAAAAACGAAACTTTGCCGACATGAGATTCCAGAAGATAAACAACGAGCTTGCAACCGGTGGAGCCCTGACTCCCGACATAATAAAACAAATACAAGGCCTATCGGATACAGAGCTGGACCTGAACATACAACACTTCAAGAATAAGAAATTTATGGGGGCACTCAAAACAGGACAGGTTGATACTATCAAAAAGAGCAAGGTGCCTACCAAAACCCAAATTGCCGATGCAGCCAGAACCAGAAGAGAGGCCATTGAAGAAAATGTTTCGAATGATCCGGCAACGGTAAGGAAGATGGATCCAAAAGACGTTGCCAAACTAGACACGACAACGCTCAGCCATCCAGAGTTATTGCAACATCTAAGTCCTAAAAAACTAAAGCAGGTATTCCGCGCAATAGAAGACGATGACCAAAAAGTAGACGAAGTAAAGACCGCCCTGGAAGGGCTTGGCGGGCTTATCCAGCAGTGGACCGGGGGCGGGGTTGCTGCGCCCGCAGGAGTAGACGTTGCCAAGTTACAACAGTTACACAGCTGGACAGGTACAGCAGGTTACAGAAATATCTTCTCGTAACCCCATAATATCTGATTTGTGGGTATGCGTAGTTTTGTTAAATAGTTATAATGTGAATTAGCTAATGACCACCACTTCACAAAGGCGCGCTGTGTATAAAACTCTTTCTGAAGAGCTTAGGAACTTTTTGTCTTCGGAAGAATATATCGCGCAGACAGACGCCATTGCACAAAAATTTGCTTTGAGCGAGGGAGACGACAGTATCGTGGACGACGAAGCTACATTGGTGCTTATGGGCCTGCAAACCGAGGACGACATGCTTGCACGCCTGCAGGAACAAACGACCTTGGGTAAAAATAAGTGCGTTGAGATAGTAATAGAAGCGAGCAAGACTATTTTCCAGCCTCTAAGGCCGCTCATACCAAAAGATGTTGTGGTACCGGAAATCCAGAAGAACGGGAGCGTATCTATTCCCATACAGACTCCCGCACAACCGCTTCTTGATGACGGCTCGGATGGGCTGATAGCCGACCACGAGGAAACTTTGCAAAACCCTCTGGAAAAAGAAATTGCGCCCGCTGCCCCCATCGCACAGACTACAACATCAGTGCCCGTAAAAACATCTATCGAATATACGGAGGAGGCGGAGTTTTCTCCGCAGAGAGAAACCGCCAACCCAAGCAGGCCCGTACCCCAAAACTGGGAAGAGAGGAAAAAGAGACTGGACGGAGTCCTCCCCCAAAACAGCTCTTATAAGGGAACAGATCCTTATAGGGAACCCATAGAGTAATTTGTCCGTGCTTGAATAAGCAAAAAAGAGCGTATAATTAAACCATGCGTTTTCAAGTACCTCAATTTATAGAAGTGGAGGACAAGATATTCGGCCCTTTCACCTTCAAGCAGTTCCTCTACCTTGCCGGAGGAGCGGGAATCATAGTGGTGCTCTTTTCTCTACTGCCCAGATTCGTGGCTATTATCCTGTCCATGCCTGTATTGGCCCTGTCTTTGTCTCTCACTTTTTATAAGCCCAACAACCGTCCTTTTATAACCATGGTCGAAGCTTTTTTTAATTACTTTGTAAACAAAAAGCTCTACATCTGGAAAAAAGAAAGTAAAAAGCGCACGGCGCCTGTAGCCGCGAAGGGAAGTGCCCCCGCGGTGTCCCTGCCCAAGCTCTCCCAAAGCAAGCTCAAAGACTTGAGCTGGTCGATAAGCATCAAGGGCCAGAAAAGCGTTGAAGAGACGCGCAAGGAAATGGGTCTTGAATAAATAAAGTCAGAAAGAATCTGTATAATAAACACATGGCTCCTTCCGCTCAAGCAACCCAGGACTTCGTACCCATTCAAGAGGTGCGAGACGGCGTCGTAATCCTCAAGGACGGCGGCATGAGGATTATCGTCCTTGCCTCCTCTGTCAACTTTGCCCTAAAGTCGGCGGATGAGAGAACGGCCATCATCTATCAATTCCAGGATTTTATGAACTCTCTGGACTTCACCATACAGATTCTCATACAGTCGCGCAGGCTGGACATCCGTCCGTACATAGCCCTCCTTGAAAACCAAAAGAAAGAGCAGACCAACGATCTTCTCAAAATACAGATAACGGAATATATGGATTTCATAAAATCTTTTACCGACAGCACAAACATAATGACAAAAAACTTCTTCGTGGTGGTGCCCTACACTCCGGCTCTTATGCAGGGCAAGACGGGCCTGTCCTCACTGATCCCCAGCATGACAGGGCAAAAGAAGGGTCCGGCGGACAAAGATGCCCTGTTTGAAGAAAATCTGACACAGCTTGAGCAGAGGGTCTCCATGGTGGAGCAGGGGCTAGGACGATGCGGCATACGCTCGGTGCGTCTCGGTACGGAAGAAGCCATAGAGCTCTTTTACAAGATTTTCAATCCGGGGGAATCGGAAAAACCCATTCAGCTCGCCCAATAACATGGCCATACTAGACTTCCTAAAACCGAAGAAGGGTGCCGACTCAGCCCTCACGAGCATTCTCCCGAAAGAGATAGAGAGGGCAAGCGTGCTTGAACTCAAGGACATCATAGCGCCGAGCGCCCTAAAGATAGGCCCCAAGCAGGTGGATCTGGGAGACAAGATAATGAGAAGCTTCTTCATCATTTCCTACCCGCGCTATTTATCTGAAGGCTGGTTTGCTCCCGTCATAAACCTGGACAAGGTGTTTGATGTATCCATCTTCATACATCCGGTCGAAACGGAAAAAGTCCTGCGGCAGTTCCAAAAAAAAGTGGCCGAGGTGCAAAGCCAGATACACGCCCGCGAGGAAAAAGGCCTGGTGCGCGACCCGATGCTTGATGTGGCCTACCAGGACCTGGAGAGCCTGCGCGACTCCCTACAGCAGGCCCAGGAGAGACTTTTTGAAGTGGGCTTGTACATATCCATATATGCAGATAGCGAGCTTGAATTGGACAAGATAGAGTCGGAACTAAAGTCCATCCTGGAAGCCAAGCTTGTGTATGTAAAACCCGCTCTTTTCCAGCAGAAGCAGGGTCTGGAGAGCACATTGCCGATAGCCAACGACGCCTTGGGCGTTACCCAAAAGCTCAACTCCTCTCCTCTTTCTTCTCTCTTCCCGTTTATATCCTTTGACCTCACTTCGAACGAGGGCATCCTCTACGGCATAAACAGGCACAACTCGTCCCTCATACTCTTTGACCGGTTCTCAATGGAAAACTACAACTCCATCACTTTTGCAAAATCAGGTGCGGGAAAGTCCTATGCCACCAAGCTCGAGATATTGCGCACCCTCATGTTTGATACGGAAGTCATCGTGATTGACCCTGAAGAAGAATATAAATATCTGGCCGAGGCGGTAGGCGGGAGGTATTTCAAAATATCCCTGAACTCCGAGCACCATATAAACCCCTTTGACCTGCCGCCTCCCGGAGAAGGGGAGTCCGGAGCAAGCGTCCTGCGTTCAAACATTATAAACCTTGTGGGCCTCTTCCGGCTTATGATGGGCGGCCTTACTTCAGAGGAAGACGCTCTCATAGACCGCGCCCTCACAGAAACCTACGCTCTCAAAGACATAACTCCCGATTCGGATTTTCGCTCTGTAGAGCCGCCGCTTCTATCCGATTTTGAAATGGTACTCTCCGGCCTTGAGGGAGGAGAGTCTTTGGCTCAGCGCCTGTCAAAATACACCAAGGGCACCTGGGCGGGCTTCATCAACAGGCCGACAAACATGGATATAAACAAGAAGCTTATAGTCTTCTCCCTGCGCGACATGGAGGATGAGCTCAAGCCCATTGCCATGTACATCGTTACGCACTATATATGGAGCGCCGTGAGAAAACAGCGCAAGAAAAGGCTTCTTGTGATAGACGAGGCTTGGTGGATGATGAAGTCCGAAGACACGGCCTCTTTCCTCTTGAACCTTGCCAAAAGAGGCAGAAAATACTACCTGGGCCTTGCCACCATCACCCAAGACGTGGACGACTTCCTCAAGTCGCCATACGGCACGCCCATCATTACGAACTCCTCCATACAGGTATTGCTCAAGCAGTCTCCCACAGCCATAGACAAGCTCCAGCAGGTGTTCAACCTGACAGATGAAGAGAAGTTTCTACTGCTTGAATCGGGCGTCGGAGAGGGAATATTCTTTGCCGGACTCAAGCACGTGGCCATAAAAATAATCGCCTCTTACACGGAAGACCAGATAATCACCTCGGATCCCTCCCAGATACTGGCCATAGAAAAAGCCCGTCTTGAGCTTCAGGAGGGACAACAAACCTAATGAAAGAGCGAAAAATACCTGAATGGGTGGGAGTAGCCATGACCGTAGTTGCCCTTATGTTTGATGTAACGCAAGCCCTGCTTCAAATAATCCCCTTGGCGGGACAATTACTGGGAATGATGATCACTCCACCTGCTTTTGCTACTTTTTATATTTGGTTCAAGATGTACGGCATGTCATTTATAAGCCCCAAAAGAGCACTCACCATGGGTGGGGTGATTATCATAGAGCTAATACCCCTACTGGGAGCGTTGCCCGGTTGGACGGTAGCCGTAATACTGATGCTTGTCATAAACAAGTCCGAAACAGTATCAAATCGCCTTAACTCAAAAAACACTGAGGCAACCCAAAGGATACGCCAGAAATTTTCGGGGAACCAAGAGACCCCCGCAGAACCTCTGGCCGAGCAACAAATTACCTCTTCCCGGTAATAGCGAGTATTCCACAACATATATTTGTTAAAAAGGTATAATGTTTTTATGAGACTTTCGGGTATCCTGCTTGTTTTCGCTATTTGCCTTTTCTCGCCGCTATTTGTTGACGCCCAGGTCAGTGGAATACCTCGCGTTACGGACACGGCTTTGGATGTTTCTTTTTCTCCAAGGTACCCGGGCCCGGGGGAGACGGTAAGGGTTAGCATAGATGATGCACGGGTGGACGTGTACAGATCGGATGTGGCCTGGATAATAAACGGCGCCATCGTTGAGAGAGGTGTAGGCATAACAAGTATATCTTTCCCCGCGCCAGACTTTGACGAGAGAGCAGTAGTGCGAGTAGTAGTTACGCCTCCGACCGGCTCTCAGGTAGAGCGCACCCTGACCGTCATCTCCGCAGAACTAAACCTCCTCTGGGAATCCAGGGCCCAAGTACCGCCTTTCTACAAAGGAAAAACCATGTTTGTTGCAGACGGCGAAGTAACAGTAGAGGCTCTGCCGAGGTTTTTTGACGCGGGCGGCAACCCCATCAATCCCGACAGTCTCGTTTATCGCTGGCAGAGGAATGGCAACATACTCATGAACGAATCCGGTCTTGGCAAGAAGTCCGTATCTTTCAAGGGCAGGACCATAGGCGGCCCAGAGACGGTATCGGTGCTGATAGAAAGCCCCACCAGAGATATCGCTTTTGAAAAAAAGGTTGTCGTAAACCCACAGAAACCGATGACTTTGCTTTACATAAATCATCCCCTGCTTGGCGTGGACTGGGCGAACGCCTTGGGGCAGACAGCAAGGATAGAGCTTGGTGAAGTTTCCTTAACCGCTTTTCCTTATTTTCTTGGAGGCAACAAACTCGAATCCCTATTCAGGTGGTCTGTAAACAATCAGGATACGGTTTCGGGAAGCGGGGACACCATAACCCTGCGTTCGACCTCGGGCCAAACGCCGGCTTTTGTGTCGGTCAATGTCACGACTTCTTATTCGAGAAGACAGGAGGCGCGCTCCCAAAGCGTCATAACCATAGGCAGATAACATGAAAAAGTTAATTATTATCACTCTCACAATACTGGCGGCACCCTTGTTGGCCTTGGGACAGGGAGGTTCGGGAGACACCGGCTACATACCCCTGGAGCCTTTACCCGGCATCTCCACTGCCGGACAACCGGTAAACATAGACAACTTCCTCCAGGGCCTTCTCACTTTCGGCATAGGCATTGCCGCCGCATTGGCCGTGATAATGATCATTGTCGGGGGTTTCCAATACCTTTCAACTGATGCGTGGTTTCAAAAATCTGAAGGTAGGCAAAGAATATTAAATGCCATACTGGGCCTTCTGTTGGCTATTGGAGCGTGGGTCATTCTAAACACCATAAACCCAAACCTCGTAAATCTTAGCGTGACTTTTGACAGGCCGGACATTGATTTTTCGAGTGTTATACCAACAAGCGGGCACGTAGATAGAATAAACCGTCAATGTCCCGCAAGAGGACCTGGGGGAGAAAGAATAATGGTTGATTGCGTATGTCAAAACTGTACCGAAATAAGGGCACGATCGGAGGGCTCGAACATAATCATGGGCACTGGATTAACAGCGAACCCTCATTTGCAAAGTGCTTTATGGGATAAGTTGGTACAATTCCGTTCCGTCTATCTACCACAAGAATTGGCAAAAAATCCCGCCGGTTTTAGAACCGGAGGGTTTGCAATAACCGAAGCGTGGCCTCCTGTAGTACCACACAGCAACTCTTGCCACCTGAACGGCTCCTGCGCTGACATCGGCATACGGGGCGTAACCGCGCATTTTAGAGTAATACGCGCATTTATTACTGCCGGCCAAAGAGCGGGGCTTAGGTTAGTTTGGGAGGTTCCTTCTATACCCATAGGTCAGGAGGCTTACTTAAGAAATATGTGTATCAGCAATAGTGGTTGTGAAAACTTTGGCGCGGGAGATATTTTAACTCTCCCATGTAATACAAATGTTACTCCTCCAAGCTGCATTGCTCCACACTTCTCCGTATATCATCAATAACATGAACAAAAAAACTTTGGTCTTCTTAATAGTGATGGCAATAATTGCAGCGGCCTTTGTCTTCTGGTTGGTGCAAAGGGGAGGAGAGCCCGTACAGGACACAGTTATTCCTGACGGCGCACCATTTGGCGCTTCCGGCGGCGGAATATCGCACACTTTGACACCGGAAGGACTGCCCGTGAGCGAGGAGCTGGCAGACATTTCATCAGGTGGAGCACGCTTGAGGCAGGTTTCCAATGTGCCTGTAGCCGGGTTCGGTTTTGTGGGCGAGGCCGCTTCTGCAAGGTTACGCTTCGTGGAAAGAGCCACCGGCCACATAAACGAGGCCGCCATTCAGACGAGCACCTTAGCAAGGGTTTCAAACATCACTGTACCGCGTGTTTATGAGGCGATGATATCTCAGAGCGGGAGCGCCCTTTTGCGCACCGTGGACGACTTTGGTTTGATAGATACAATCATACTCCCCGCAGGCACATCAAGCGCCTCGTCTTTTCCGGCAGAAGCAACCTCCATTGCCCTTTCTCCGGATAGAAACCGCATTGCTTACTTAGAGCCAACACAAACAGGCTCTCGCCTTGTGGTATCAAACCCTGACGGTTCGCAGGTGGCTGTGCTTAGAACGTTTGCCTTGAGAGACTGGCTGGTGGACTGGCCGGTGGCAAACACGGTATCTGTTACCACCAAGGCGAGCGGGGCACACCCCGGCGTAAGTTATCTCATAAATCCGGCAAACGGTTCCATAACATCTGGTCTTTCCGGTATAAACGGCCTGACCGTACGAGCCGGAAATGCTGGCAGGGTTCTTTTTTCAAATACAAATAACGGTTTCGGTTTGTTCGCCGATCTTGGAGCGGGGGAAAATATTGCCGTAAGCCCCGTTACATTGCCGGAAAAGTGCATATGGAGCAGTAGGCAGAGCAACACGGTTATATGCTTCTCTCCCCGCGAAGAGTTGACCTCGCAGTATCCGGATGTTTGGTACCAGGGACTTGCCAGATTCACCGACTCAGTGGTTTGGGTACACAACCTGGCCGATGGGCTATCGGCTGTGCTTCTGGCTATACCCGAATCGGCAAACATAGACGCGATAAACCCCACCCTTTCACCCAACGAAGATTATCTGGCCTTTATCAACCGCAATGACGGCATACTCTGGCTGATTGACGTTGGCGATTTGGAAATAGCCTTCTAGCTTTTTTGTGCGTGCTTTCTGGCAATATACTTTTCCTGAAGAAGAGTAACGATGTTGCTGGTAGTCCAGTACAGCGCAACTACGCCGGATATTGAGTAGGAGATTACGAAGGCGAGGATAGGAAACATAAACTTCATCTGCGACTGCATCATGCGGGCCAGTTCATCGCCCTTTCCTTTGCCCGTAGGCGCTCCTTGCTGGGCAGTGGTAACGCGAATCTGTATATATGTCGTGATGCCCGCAAGCATGGCGAGGGGCAGGTTTTTGGCGGCAATATTCACAAAGCCCAAAAAGTGCATCTTTATCTCGCCGGAAAAGGATACGAACGAGTAGAGCAGGCTGTAGTCAATGGAAGGCAGGCCCGATCTGATGAGGATAAAATACAGCGCCAAGATAATAGGCAGCTGCAAAAGCACCAAAAATATGCTGGAAAAAGGATTAGTCTTGGCGCTTGCATAGACCGCCATGAGCTCTTTTGCCTGCGCTTCTTTGTCGTTCGCATATTTATCCTTTACAGCCTGGAGCTTGGGAGCGAGAACCTTTAGCTCTTCTCTTGCCACAAAAGCTTTCTTGGCCAGGGGATAGAGCAGAGATTTTACGGCTACAGTAAAGATAATGACCAAAATGCCTACATCCAGGAATGGGGCGAGGTCCGCAAGCAAGATAAAGGCATTATAGAGAGGCTTGTATATGAATGTGTTGAAAAGAAATGACATGTTTTTTAAATAAGTTTGAGGTGTAAGTATAGCACCGGATGGCCTACCGGCCCATGCGGCTTATGGCGAAGGCTATTTCCTCCGCCGCAACCTCCCTTTCGCAAGGGGAGAGGAAGATAAATATAGATGCGCTTCCGCGGGGCATACCGGCCCTCAAACGAGAGATTTCCCTATAGGCCATGCGGCGAAGAGAGTTTCTGGCGGAGGCCTTTTTTGCCACCTTTTTGGACACGGACACCCCCGCACGAAATCCTTCCTGCGAAGATTTCGACAGGGTTTTTACCAGAAAATGCTCTGTTTTTATTGAACGGCCAAAACGGCCCACTTCCGCAAAAAGGGCCCTGGTTAAGCGCTCTTTTTTGGGCAACATGGGTTAGACGCTAAGCTTGGCTCGTCCTTTTCTCCTTCTGCGAGATAGGGCCTTGCGGCCGCCGGGGGTCTTGGTGCGAACCAGGAATCCGTGCGTCTTTTTTCTCTTTCTTTTCTTTGGTTGGTAGGTAACAGACATTTTGGTCTATTGATTAAAATATGGACAAAAAACACTATACATCAAACGCGGGACAAAAGCCACTCAGAGCCGCCTTTGCCCGCTCTCCACATAAAATCCACAGGTTATCACCATAAAAATAGTTTGCGGACAAGTTCCCGACAGCACCCGCAGGGATATACTGTGTTGCACAAACAACGCACCATGGATAAACGAGAACTTTGGAACAATGTATTGAGCGAGGTGGAAACCTTTGTACCCAAAGCAAGCTTCAATACGTGGTTCAAAGACACTTATATCCTGAAGGAAGAGGGCGGGGTGGTTATCCTGGCGGTTCCAAACAACTTTGTTCACGAATGGCTTGCCTCGAAGCACCACTCCTTCCTGCTCAAGTGCATCAGGAAACTCAATGACGGCATACACGCCCTGGAATACGTAGTGGCCAAGGACGACCGCCTGAGAAACAGAGAAAAGAGGGAGCAGGAAAAAGAAACGGCCGACTCGCTTCCTCTGGGAGAGCCCATAAACAGGGAAGACAACCTAAACCCGCGCTATACCTTCCAAACGTTTATTGTGGGCCCGTTCAACGAGCTTGCACACGCAGCAGCCCAGGCCATCATAAAGTCTCCCGGCATCACCTATAACCCTCTTTTCATATACGGAAACACCGGCTACGGCAAAACTCACCTCATACAGGCGGTCGGCAACCACATAAAACAGAGTTTCAGGGAAAAAAGAGTTCTTTACGTTACATCGGAAAAGTTCGCATCGGATATTATTTCCTCGCTCCAGAGCGGCAGAATAGCAAACGTCAAAGAAAAGTACCGCACTTATGATGTACTGGTCATGGACGATATACAGTTTTTGGCAAACAAGGGCAAAACCCAAGAGGAGCTGTTCCATCTTTTCAACACCCTGTACGACAACAACAAACAGATTATATTCTCTTCGGACAAGCACCCGAATATGATTCCCGATCTTGAAGACAGGCTAAAATCCCGCTTCTCGCAAGGCATGACTGTGGACATCCAACAGCCGGATTATGAATCCAGGCTCGCTATTGTGTCGCGCAAAGCCGATCAGATGGGTTTTGCGGTGGGGGAGGAAGTGGCTATGTTTTTGGCCGAGACCATAAGCGGAAACATAAGGGAGCTTGAGGGGGTTTTGAACTCGGTGGTGATGCAAACGCAGATGAAAGGCAAGGAACTCACCCTAAACGACGTTCGCTCTATAGTAAAAAACAGCACCCGGCCAAAAAGAATGGCTTCTCCCAAAGAAGTGGTAAAAATAGTGGCGGATTTCTACAGGGTGGAAGAAAACAACATATACGAAAAAACTCGCCGCAAGGAGATAATAAAGCCGAGGCAGATCGCCATGTATATTCTCCGCGAGGACTTCGGCATATCCTATCCTTCAATAGGGGAAAAGCTTGGTGGAAGAGACCACACCACCGTCATTCACTCGTGCGAAAAAGTGAAGGATGATCTAAACGCCAACACTTCGCTCCAGCAGGAACTCCAGCAAATAAGGTCAATGATAAGTTAGCACCGGCTAACGCACCGCAAAATAAGGCTTAAAATGGCTCTGTTTGGGCCTCTCTTTTGCCGTAACTGTCTAATATGCTGTGGTAAACATTGTGTATAAAGTGTGGAAAATATGTACGTAATTTGGGGTGGAAAAAAGAGGAAGAAGCGCGTATGGTTTATGCAGATTCGGTTATGCCCAGAAAGTACCAGGTAGCTTCCACACAATGTTCCGTTTTGCGATCTGTAAAAAGCGTTTTGAAACAAGGATTTATTTGACTTATTCACATATCCACAGGGATTAGTATTAGTAATTAATTTAATAAGACTTTCAAAAGCCATGCATGTTGAATTCTCCAGGGATAAGTTTTCTGAAGTGATAGGAAAACTTGAAAAGGTAACGGGCAAAAACCTCACACTCCCCGCTTTGGCAGGAATTATGATTGATGCGGAAAACAATACCGTATCAATAAGAGCTACAAATCTTGATGTCGGGGCGGAAATAAAAATACCGGCAAAAGTAAAAAGCACAGGCAAAGCTTTGGTTCCGGGAAGCATTCTTTCTCACTACCTTTCCTCAAACAGGGGAGAAAAATCCATATCAATTGAAATTGACGACAATGTTTTGAAACTCTCTTCAGACTCTCAGTCTGTGAAGATAAATACTTTGCCCATGGAGGACTTTCCAATCATACCCAAGCCCGAGACCGTGGAGGAGTTCGAAATACCGTCAGAAGAGCTTGTACGCGGTCTGAGGGCCGTTTGGTATGCGTCCTCGGCAAACAGCATGAAGCCTGAACTCTCCAGTGTTTATTTTGCCGGAGAGGGTGAGACTTTGGTCATGGTGGGCACAGACTCTTTTCGTCTGGCGGAGAAGAGAATAAAAATAAAGCAGTTTTTTTCCGGCGCTTTTCTTTTGCCCGTAAAAAACGTTTCGGACGTTATCAGAATGTTTGAAGGAGAAAACACTTCCGTTACCGTTAAGTCCGGCAAAAATCAGGTTTCTTTCATATCAGGCGATACTTATATGGTTTCAAGGACTACTGAAGGGTCTTTTCCCGACTACAAACAAATAATACCCAAAGAAACCAAAACAGAGGCGGTACTTCTTAGGGAAGATTTGTCCCGTATTCTAAAGACAGCCACCATCTTTGCCGATAAGTTCAACCAGATAAACGTTGAGGTATCTGCGGCAAAAAAGAAATTCTCAGTTTCCACCAGAAACTCTGATGTGGGGGAGTACAAAGAAGAAGTGGTGGCCGCCATAACTGGCGAAGACGTGTCAATAAACTTCAATCACAAATACATAGCCGACTGCCTGCAGTCTGTAGCGTCTGACAGCGTGTCTATGTCTATGAACGGCCAGGGAAAGCCGATTATCATAAGGCCGGTGGGGGATAAGTCGTTTCTTTATCTTGCCATGCCCATGAACAGATAAAAATGGATCTGATCTCAACTTTCTTAAAAAAGTACAGTCAGTTTGTGGCGGACGAAGACCTGCTTGCCACCTCCTTTCCTTCGGCCTGCATGAGGATTCTCGGCTTTGACCCAACGGTATCGTTTAAGGTCAATAGCGGTGTTATATATTGCGAAGGCAGCCGAGCCGAGAAGAACCAGATAATCATGCACAAAGAACGCATAATAAGCCTTTTGGAGTCGGATACCGGCAGAACATTTAAGGATATACGCTAGGCCGCTATCTATAAAGCACCACCTCGGCCCTATCCTCCTGCAAGCCGCTATCGTGCGCAACAACGGTCAATACAGCACTGCTATAAGTACCGGAAGGTGTGGGTACCAGGACGCTCGTTCTAAAAGGTCCGTTGTATATCCTCTGGCCGTTTATTAAAACCTCCACTCTGGATATCGGGAAGCCGCTCACTGCGTTTATGGCCACCTCAACAACGGAGTTTGGTACAAAAGACTGCCCGTGCACAGGAGAGAGTATTTCAACGGAAAGCCGCTTTTCTTCGGTGTGCACATTGTCATAAGCGCTTGGTAAGACGGGTTCTGAATCCACCAGCCCTCTTTCAACGGCCCATTTTCTTACCGCATACTCCCAGAGGCGGAACTGCGAATCTCTTTCCGGGTTGGCGGGTTTGCCGCCTCGCGGATTGCTCTTGTCTATCCAATACAAAATGCTATGCACACCACCGCCGAGGCGCTCTTCTATTGCCGCGTAGGGAGTCCATTCTGCGGCAAGGAGGCCCGATACGGTGTCCACCAGGTATGAGTTGCCTCCCTGCCACTTGCCGCGCAAAACAGGCGGCAAATCATAAGAAGATTCGTCTTCAACGCGCGGGAACACCTCTTCCGGCATGCGCTCAATTATGAAATCCATATATTCTCTCCACATGGGGGCCACAATGAAGCCCGCCACCTGCCTGTTCATTGCCGAGTTGTCGTTGTTTCCCGCCCAGGCGCCAAGCACCACGGAAGGCGTATAGCCTATTATCCAGGCATCGCGGTAGTCGTTGGTCGTTCCTGTTTTTACGGCAACGTCTCTGAATGGGAAGTGAAGAAAAGAACTTTGGCCGAAGGAGGGCGCGCGCGCCACGTTATCCGACAAAACATCGGACACCATGTGTGCTATTTCCGGAGCAAGTACCGCTCGCGGACTTGTTTCATAGCGCTCCAAGACAGTGCCGCTCTGATTTGTAATTTCAATAATGGCCGCCGGGGCGTTTCTGAAACCGCTGTTGGCAAAAACTCCGTAGGCGCTGGTCATTTCAAGAGGAGAAACCTCTCCGCCTCCAAGCACCAGAGTAAGACCGTATTGCGAGGCACTGCCAAGGCTTTCTATGCCCATGTTTCGCGCCAGGCGCAAAGAATCTTCAAGTCCGGCAAGATAGAGCGTTTTTACCGAAGTTACGTTTATGGACTGGGCCAGGGATTCTCTCATGGTCAAAGGTCCTCGGTATGCGAGGTCGTAGTTTTCCGGAGAGTAACAGCCGTCAAGGCTGGTCATGTTGTCCGCCGCACAGGAGCTCGAGAACTGCGTACGCACGTCAAAGAGCACCGTGTCCGGCGTGTAGCCTTTTATAAAAGCCTGCGCGTACACGAATGGCTTGAAGGTGGATCCGGGTTGGCGGTTGCGCGATGTTACCACGTTGAAGTTGCCGTCTATTTCTTCGTCAAAGTAATTGCGCGAGCCGACCATGGATAGTATGTGGCCGTTTCGCGGATCAATGGCCACGAATGCGGCGTTTGAGGCGGAAAAGCGCTCGGTGTTTTCGGCGGCGCGTATCTTTGCTATTTCCTCGCCCCTCTTTTGTATTTCGTAGTCCAAGGTTGTAATGACCCGCAGGCCGCCGGTTTCTAGCACATCGCTCCCGAAGCGCCTGGCCAGCTGGTCTACGACATAAAAGACAAAGTGAGGGGCTTTTATTCCGGAATCTTCTCTTTGCTTGAACTCAACCTCCTCGGCCATGGCTTCTTCGTACTCCTCTTCGCTTATGAAGCCGACGTTCTTCATCTCCTGAAGAACAAGGTTTTTTCTCGCTGTCAGCCTGTCAACATTGTTTCCGTAAGGGGAATAGAAAGTGGGCGCCTGGGGAATAGCCGCTATGTATGCCGCTTCAGCCAGGCTCACCTCGCTTGCCGATTTGCCAAAAAAGGCCCGGCTTGCTTCTTCAACTCCGTATATGGTACCTCCGTACGGTACTTCGTTGAGATACATCTCCAGTATCTCGTCTTTGGTTGCCACCTGCTCAAGCTTGAAAGAAAGCACCCACTCTTTGACTTTTCTTATGGGCGTTTTGTCCGCTGTAAGGAGTACGTTCTTTACCACCTGCTGGGTTATGGTGGATCCGCCCTGGGAGAAAGAGAGCGAGGTGGTGTTGATAAGAACAGCCCTCAAGAAAGAAGAAATTTTTACTCCGCGGTGCAGATAAAAATCGCGGTCTTCTATTGCAATGGCGGCTTTTGGTATAAGGGGGGAAATGTCTGAAAGGGGAATGGTGGTGCGGCGGATGTTTATGGATGTGTCGTAGAGAAGCACCTCGCCCGTGCGGTCGTATATTTTGGTGGATTGGGCCACGCGGCGCTCGTTTACCGACTCAATGGTGGGTACGGGCAAAGTGGCGAGCCATATCAAAAAAAGCCCGAGCAGAATAAGGCCCGCGCTAAGAAGCGCTATGAGGCGATGGCCTTTTTTTCGCCTTTTGGTTTGTGCCATGTGGAACTATCATATCACCGTATGCTAGAGTAATGCCATGCCAACTTCTTCAACGCCAAACAAGAAAGCTCCCAGAGAGAAAAAGTCTGCAAAGAAAGAAAAGGACCCTTTGGAGGAAATACTCGTGCGCGGCACGGCCACTTTTATTGATCCGGAAAAATCTTTTACAAAAAAACTCAGGGAAAATCCTTCTTCTGTCGTCATAAAATTCGGAGCCGATCCTACCCGGCCGGATATTCACCTCGGGCATGCCGTGGTTTTGCGAAAGCTTAGGGAGTTTCAGGATTTGGGAGCCAAAGTGGTTTTTGTGGTGGGTGATTTTACCACCGGCATCGGCGACCCCACCGGCAAGAGCAAAGTGAGAAAAGAAGTGTCTGCCGAGGAGATAGAGCGGAACATGAAGACCTATGTGGAGCAGGTGGGCAAGGTTATTCGCACAGACCCCGCTGTTTTCTCGTGGATCAGGAACTCCGACTGGTATGCAAACGTTACAGACGTGTCCGCCAAACCCGGATCAACCGTTTCTCTGGGTGTAAAAAAGAACGGCGCAGAGGACAAAATAACCTTTGATGCCAACTCTTTTGTGGGCAAGGCACTTCTTTTTGAGCAGACCAGAATGCAGGGCAAAACAGGCTTTCTTCATCAAGGTATTGCCACCGTTACCATAAGGACTCTGCTCAGCACCTTGCGCTCCATCACTCATTCGCGCCTCATTGAGAGGGACATGTTTATGGAAAGGCTCCAAAAGGGCGAAGAGCTTTATATGCACGAGATGCTTTATCCGGTCATACAGGCCATAGATTCGTCCGTCATCGCCTCCATATACGGCTCGTGCGATCTGGAAATCGGCGGTACCGACCAAACCTTTAACATGCTCATGGGCCGCGATGTGATGCGCAACAACGGCCAGGAGCCCCAAGCTGTAATGTGCATGGAGCTTATAGTGGGCACGGACGGCAAAGAAAAAATGTCCAAGTCTTTGGACAACTACATCGCCCTTGAAGATTCGCCGGAAGAAATGTATGGCAAAACCATGTCAATTCCGGACAGCCTTATAGTAAAATATCTTGAACTCACCACTTATACTCCGCTTGCCGAAATACAGAAAGTTGAAAAGGCCATGTCTTCAGGCAAGGTCAATCCAAAAGACGCCAAGATGTTTCTCGCAAGGCAGATTGTTTCCCAGTATCACGGAGAAAGCGCCGCAGACTCGGCGGAGCAGAAGTTTGTCTCAACCTTTAGCAAGGGAGAAACTCCTGATCCGAGCGACAAAGTTTCTTTCTACGCTGGAGAGCCGATAGGCAAGAAGCTTGTTTTGGCGGGCCTCATTGCCTCAAACACGGAGTGGAGGCGCCTTGTGTCGTCCGGTGCCGTTGAAGATCTCTCCAATAACTCCCGCATAGACGATCCGGAAGTAGTTTTTTCTGGGGAGACGATCATAAGAGTGGGCAAAAAGCGATTCGTGTCTTTGATTGAAGAATAAACCGGGAAATAAAAATCAGCCAAAACAACAAAGCCCCCGCTTAAGCGGGGGCTTTGTTTAGAACCTTCTATATCTCATCATCCAGAACTTCGTCGTCAGAATCATCGTCATCGTCGAGATCGTCATCTGCGTCTCCAACGCCGAAATCGTCTTCTTGTTCTTCGTCTTCTGGCTTCAACTCGTCTTCGTTAGGCATTCTCTATATGCTAGCGAATAAATCTCTCCCCAAGGGGGATGCACCTTTTTTACCACACCTAAAAGCGTCTGCAACAGCTTTTTAACTTCGGTGTGGATAATTCCTGCCCACAGCCAAATCCGCTATGCCCACGGCAATGGCGTCATACTCGTCATCATGCCCCTTTTTGCTCTCAAGACGCGCTATTTTTAATACAAAAGTTTTAACCTGCGCCTTATCCGCCCGCCCGTATCCCGCCACCGCAAGCTTTACCGAAGTAGGGGCGTGTTCCCGCACGGGGATACCCGCCTGTGCCGCGGCAAAAATAATCACCCCGCGCGCCTCCGCTACCTTTATACCGGTAGTACGGTTTTGGCTGAAGAAAAGTTCTTCTATGGCCATGGCCGAAGGCTGCCACTCTCCGATAACTTCCGCCACCCGCTCTCCCAGAGCGCGCAGCCTTTGCGCATGAGTGTCGTTTCTGTTTGTCTCAAAACATTCGGAAAAAAGTACCACCGGAGAAGAAGCCGTGCCTTCAAGCACGGCAATGCCGATGCGGTCAAAGCCCGGATCAACCGCTATTATTCTGCTAGTTTCCTTGTGCATTGGTAAATACCTCCTGCACATCATCAAGCTCGTCCAGAGCTTCCATCAGGGCTTCGAGTTTCTGCCCGTCTTCGTCCGATATGTCCACCGTGGTCTTGGCTTCAAAAGCGTTGCCGACCTTTTCAAAGGCCCATGAGGCGGAACCGGGCTGTGCAAGCTCGGTGCCGTTTTGGGAGAGTACGAGCTTTACTTCCTGGGCTGTACGGTTGCGGTTGTTGGTCAGGCATTCCACAAGTATTGCCGCGCCGCCCGGGCCGTATGCTTCATAAAGAGCATAGTCCAAGGTTTCACCTTCACCGCCCGCGCCTTTTTTGACCGCCCTATCTATGTTGTCGTTCGGCATGTTTACTTCCCGCGCTCTTTCAATGGCCGCCTTAAGGCTGGGGGAGTTCACATTGCCCTGGGCAAGCTTCGCCTCTACGGCAATAAGTCTTGCGAACTTGGTAAAAAGCTTTGACTTGCGCGCGTCAGTTACCGCCTTACGGTTCTTTATTTTTGACCATTTATTATGTCCTGCCATACGGCTAGTTTATAATTTACGGGCCACAGCGTCTAGCTTGAAGGTTTTTCAACCCACCCCCTGCCCACCCCCACTCGTCAACCTCGCAGGTTGACGAGTGGGGGTGGGCAGCGCTAATATTTTAGTATGGTTGGAGATATTGCTCACGTGTGTAACCGGGGTATCGAAAGAAGAAAGATCTTTGCCGATCGGCAAGACTACAAACGTTTTACGGAAAACCTTTTTCTTTTAAATAATGAACCGGGTAAAATCAGGACGGTCAAGGACATCTTTAGCACCCCGGAACTTCCGAAACAAGAAAAGCTTGTCGACATCTTGAAGTGGAGTCTTTTGCCAAATCATTACCATCTCCTTCTCCATGAGCACGTTGACGGCGGCATTCTGGAATTTACAAAACGCCTTGGCAATGCCTATACGAAGTATTTCAATATAAAGAATAAAGGAAGAAGCGGCTATGTATTTCAAAATAGAGCCAAGATTATTCCGATTTATGACGAGGCGCAATTTCTTTATATCCCTTTTTATATAGATATTAATCCGCTCGATTTAATCTATTCGGATCGCAAGAACATTGCCAGGTCGAGTAATTCCAAGGCCCTTAATTTTCTAAGGACATATAAATGGTCAAGCTTCAAGGATTATTTTGGAGAAGGGGGTATGGAGGCAATTATTGATAAAGAAAAGTTTTACGAGCTCTTTGATTTGAATCCCAAAACGTACGAGAAAGAACTTCTAAGGTTGTCGACCTGCGAGGTTGACGAGTTGGGGGTTGATGAGTGGGGCTATGGGGCTAGCTTGCCGCTTTGGCCAGGTGCTCATACGCTCTAGGGGTGAGTACGCGCCCCCTTGGTGTGCGCTCCAAAAATCCTATCTGTATTAGGTATGGCTCGTGATATTCCTCTATGGTGGCCTCTTCTTCGCTCATTGCCGCCGCCAAAGTGTTGAGGCCCACCGGCCCACCGCCAAACTTATCCGCAATTATGGAAATAAGCATTCTGTCCGAATGCGAAAGTCCTGCTTCGTCCACCCCCAAAAGCTCTAGAGCTTCGTTTACGGTTTCTCCGCTTAAGGGTTTTTTGTTTACTTCGGCAAAATCGCGCGCTCTCTTTAGCAGGTAGTTTGCCGTGCGCGGCGTAAACCGGCTTCTCTTTGCTATTGCTTTGCCCGCTTCTTCGGGCAGTTCAACGCGCAAAAGCCTGGCGCTTCTTTCAAGTATGCGGGCGATGTCTTCCTCGGTATAAAAATCCAATCGGAACACTCCGCCTGAAAACCTGGAGCGCAGGGGAGAAGACACCAGCGCCACGCGGGTGGTGGCCGCAACCAAAGTAAAAGGCTGAAGCTCAAGCTGTATGGTACGCGCCGAAGGGCCCTTGCCTATGAGGATATCAAGAGAGTTTGACTCCATGGCCGGATACAAAACTTCTTCTATGGCTTTGTTCAGGCGGTGTATCTCGTCTATAAAAAGTATTTCGCCGGCGGAAAGGTTCGTAAGTACCGAAGCAAGGTCCGAAACGCGCTCAATGGCCGGCCCCGAAGTAACCTTTAGCGACCTTCCCGTCTCTTTTGCTATGAGGTGCGCAAGGGTGGTCTTGCCAAGGCCCGGCGGACCATAAAAAAGCAGGTGCTCGGGCGGGTGATTTCGCGCCTCGGCCGCCCCAAGAAGCACTCGCAAGTTCTCTTTTACGTTGGTCTGGCCTATGTATTCGTCAAATTTTTCAGGTCTTAGGGTGGAGTCTATGGAAGACCTGTCGCCAAGGCTTTCATGGCCCTCCGGAAGGGGATTTTTAGAAGTACTTGACATAAAAAGTATTCTGTGCTAGCATGAAGGAAGATAAGCGGAGAGAGCAATTTCTCCCGTTCCGGCGCTCCAAGCGCCCACATTGCCCCGTATCAAAGACACATATCTCCCAGCAACCGGAGGCTTATGCCTTAATTACTTCTTCGGTCAAGGACGGCCTGGTTTTCCTAGTGATTCACTGGGCTTATCCTTAGGCGAATGCGGTAGCTTTTCGTAGGACTATGAAAAGTGTTGCTGGGAGATATGTGTCTTGGATCCTCTGGTATCCAATTATTCACGCAGGCGCCAGCGGCGCAAGTGAAAAATCCACTACGACACTTTGTTGCTTTTCTGGCAAAGTGCTCTCTCACTCGCTTTGGGTACCCAAGACTCTTTCCAGTTCGGAAAAAGTGGTTCTTCCCTGGAGCACTTTTATTACGCCGTCTTCTTCGAGGCTAAGTATTCCCTGATTTTTTGCCGCTTCTCTTATTTCTCTTTCGCTCGGGTTTTCTCTTACCGCTGCTTCTATGGCATCTGTCATAAGGATAGCTTCATAAAGACCCACGCGGCCTTTGTAGCCCGTGTTGTTGCACGCATCGCATCCCACCGGATCAAAAGCCTGCGCCTCATCGTAGTTTGCGGTAACGCCCTTCTCCTTTGCCGATGCCAAAACTTTTTTTGTTAGAACCTGCTCTTTTTCCGTAAGAGGGCGGGCTTTTTTGCATACCTGGCAGAGGGTGCGCACCAGCCTCTGCGCCAACGCGATGTTTACCGCCGAAGAAATTATCTTGGGGTTGATGCCAAGGTCTATCATGCGCGGAAAAGTGCCCGCGGCGTTGTTGGTGTGGAGAGTTGAGAACACCAGGTGTCCGGTAAGGGCCGAGTTTATGGCGATTTCCGCCGTCTCATCGTCTCGTATTTCGCCGACCATGATAACGTCCGGGTCCTGGCGCAGAGCGCTTCGCAGGCCTTCGGCAAAAGTGTAGCCTTTGTCCGGATTGGTCTGTGTCTGCACGATGCCCGGCAGGTGGTACTCTATCGGGTTTTCTATGGTAATGATTTTTACGTCGGGCGTGTGTATCTTCCTCAAGAAGGCGTAGAGGGTGGTGGTCTTACCGGAGCCGGTGGGGCCGGTGGTGAGTATCATGCCCGTGGGCTTCGTTATTTCTTTTTGCAGGATTTCAAAAAGGTTGGGCTCTATGCCAAGCTCTTCCAGAGGCACGGAGATGGAGCGCGGGTTAAGTACGCGAAGCACCACCGACTCGCTGTAAGCGCCCGGCAGGAGGGAAGTTCTTATCTCAATATCTCCCTGCTGGAGCTTGATGGAGAAGCGCCCGTCCTGTGCCCCGCCCACATTCAGTTTTAGATTGGAGATGAGTTTGATGCGAGAGAGCAGAAGCTTGTAGGTTTCGGTATCAAAATTGACGACATCCGTAAGCACTCCGTCCAGGCGGTAACGCAGGCGCACAAAGTTTTCTTCCGGCTCAAGGTGAATGTCTGATGCGCCTGTGGCAAGAGCGCCCGCCACGATTATTTCAAGTATGCGCGAGATGCGGTAGCTTTTTTTCATGCCGAGCAATTCCTCTATGAGGGCGGAGATGTCCGGAAGTTTCGGCTTTCTTTCCAAAAGGGCCACTATTTCGTCATTTGATATGTCCAGGGCGCCGGAGCGTGTTTCAAATGAATAAGAGAGATCTTTGTACCGGTCAAAAACCTTGTTGAGGCTAGCGTGCGATACCATAAAAAGCGCAGGCATATACCCCTGGCCCTTTAGCTCCTCCAGCACCTCTTTGGTCTTGGGGTTGTTGGGGGAGACCAGTGCCACATCTATCTTTTTGTCCACCTCGTTGAAGACTGCAATCTCGGCCTCGCGCGCCCTTTCCTCCTTGATCAGGCGCAGGGCGTCTATGTTGAGAGGCACCATGGAGAGATCCACGTAGCCCATGGCGTACCTGGCGGAAAGGACGCGCGCAAGCTCTTCTTCTTCGCGTTTTTTGAGGTCTTCTATCTTCTTTAGCTGTTTGTCTTCGTTGAAGTCGGTCATTTTTCTGCTCCCTACAGCTTAACTCATTTTGCTCCAAAAAGGGGCCAAAAAAGCCCTAAAATGGGGGATATTTAAGGCTATTGACTTTTTGGTATCAGCTATGGTATAATGGAAGTAGAAGTGCGGTTTTGGCCGCTGTGCTCGAATCAGCCAAACAACCCTTGACCCGGAGGTCAAAATGCGAAACAAAACGTTCTTTCTCACTATTCTTCTTCTGCCCGGCCTCGCGGCCTGTGGCACGGTCGGTGTGCAGGTCACTCCCGTGGGAGAAATCCGCGCGGGTCTCGACACCCGGCCGGGCGTCCTGTTCTCCTACTTCGGGGAGCCTGATACCAGGGTCGAGATTTACACCGAGCACGCCGGAGGCCTGTCAGGCTCCGGCCCCGCTCGGCGTATAGCCACCCTCCATCCGGCTGACCCGCCATGGGTCTTCCGGATGTCCTCCACCGACAACTGGGGGCAGGAATGCCGCACCTTCACCGTGATAATCATTCGCGAGGAGGTGTCGGCGGCGGGGGAGAAGGTCGCCCGTGTTCTGGGCAGAGGCTCACGCCATATGTGCGGGAGTCGCAACCAGGGTGCGCAAGCCTGGGAGATCCGGGCAAGCGACATGAGGCGATAAGAGTGAGGCAAAAGGGCGCGGACCAGAACTGTGGTCCGCGCC
Source organism: uncultured Candidatus Saccharibacteria bacterium (assembly GCA_964553285.1). Taxonomy (GTDB): domain Bacteria; phylum Patescibacteriota; class Minisyncoccia; order Phycocordibacterales; family Zambryskibacteraceae; genus CAZKKF01. The sequence goes on from CAZKKF010000003.1 coordinate 38,006, forward strand.
CTTACTCTTTTGGTATTTTTGGCACGCATTGCGGCAGGGGCACATGGCGCGTAAGCTTAGGGTATATGCAAATGCGCATCCAGTCCGCAGAAGAGCTCCAAGGTGTCGCCGACAGGATTTTGTCTGCCATTGAGGCGAGGCATTGGCAGAAAGCGGCCGTGGTGGCTTTGTCCGGAGACCTCGGTGCCGGAAAAACTTCCCTCACCAAAGTTTTGGCCAAAAAACTCGGAGTAAATGCTTCCGTAAAAAGCCCCACTTTTGTCATCATGGGTTCATACGACATAAGCGGCCCGTTCAAACATTTGATACACATAGACGCATATCGCCTGGAAAAAGAATCAGAGCTTGAAGCGCTGAGTTTCTCGGCTTTGCTTGAAGACAAAAGCAATCTTATTTTCATAGAGTGGCCGGAGAAAGTGCAGGGTCTTATACCAAAAGACGCCATGCGCGTGTCTCTTGAGCACGTTTCAGAAAACGAGCGGATAATAAACTTGGAAGAATAGATATTAGATATGAAAAAGCAAAGCTCCAAAAACCAAAAAACTCCGCGCCCCAGCCGACCCAAGCTGGTGCTTTTGGATGCCCACGCCATCATCCACCGCGCTTACCACGCCTTGCCGGAGTTTTCTTCATCAAAGGGTGAGCCGACAGGCGCGCTTTATGGCCTTGCGGCCATGATCCTGCGCATCGCAGGAGACCTAAAGCCCGACTACATCGCCGGATGCTTTGATTTGCCCCAGCCCACCTACCGCCACCAGGCATATGAGGGCTACAAGGCCAAGAGAGAAAAAGCCGATGAAGCGCTGGTCTCCCAGCTCAAGCGCGCAAGGGAAGTGTTTGAAGCTTTTGGCATACAGGTTTTTGAAGCACCCGGTTTTGAAGCTGATGACATCCTCGGCACCATTGCGGAGCAGTTGCGCGGTGAGGAGATAGATATAGTCATCGCTTCCGGAGACATGGATACCATGCAGCTCACAGAAAACGGCCGCGTAAACGTGTACACCCTCAAGCGCGGACTAAACGAAGTGGTGCTATATGACGAAGACAAAGTGTTTGAGCGATACGGCTTTGGCCCCAAGCTTTTGCCGGACTATAAAGGTCTTAGCGGCGACCCGTCGGACAACATAATAGGCATAGCCGGCATCGGAGAAAAAACCGCCACTGCTCTTATTACTTCTTTCGGCTCAATAGAAGATATATACAAAAAGCTTGCCGAGGACAGGGGGGCTTTCGCAGAGGCGGGCATCAAGGAGAGAGTGATAAAGCTTCTTGAAGAAGGAGAAGAAGAAGCGCGTTTCTCCAAGCTCCTCGCCACCATCAGAAAAGATGCTCCGGTTGATTTTGTTTTGCCAAAAGAAAAGTGGCTCCCGTCGATTGACATCAGCAAGGCGGAGGCGCTTTTCAAAGAGCTTGAGTTTAGAAATATGGTTTCTCGTCTTAAAAACTTGGTAAACGGCAAGCCCGAAGAAAAGGCGGATGCGGTAGCTGAGAAAAAAAGCGAGTCATTTGGCGCAGGCACTCTTTTTAGCAATAGCGAACTTGGCGAAGGCGAGCTTGAGGAGCTAAAGATTGCTTTGTGGCTCGTGAATTCAAATATCACCAATCCGGAGCCGGAAGACATTCTGGCTTTTGCAAAAACCGAGTCTTTGAAAGATGCCCGAAAGATTATTTTTGAACGGCTGGCACAGCAAGACGGTACGCGGATTTTTGAAGAAATAGAAAAGCCTCTTATTCCGGTGGTGCGCCAAATGAGCAAAAGAGGCATCGGGGTGGACACGGACTTTCTGTCAAAGCTTTCAAAAGAGTATCAGGCAGAGCTGTCTCTGCTGGAGAAAAGTATTTTCAAAATGGCGGGAGAAACTTTCAATCTAAACTCCCCGAAACAGCTCGGAGAAATTCTTTTCAACAAGCTTGGCTTAAAGACCGCCCGCCAGAAAAAAACCTCCACCGGCGCTTTCACCACCAAGGAAGAGGAGCTGTTGAAGCTAAAAGACCTCCACCCCATCATTCCGGAAATACTTAAGTACCGCGGTTTGCAAAAGCTTCTCTCCACCTACATAGATGCTCTGCCGCGCTTTGTTGAAGCTGATGGCCGCATACACCCGGTTTTTCTACAGGCCGGCACCACTACCGGCCGCATGGCTTCCAAAGAGCCCAACATCCAAAACATTCCCATCAAGGAAGGTATCGGCCGCCGCGTGCGGGGTGCCTTCACTTCCGCCGAAGGATTCAGTCTTGTAGCTTTTGATTATTCGCAGATAGAACTTCGTATTGCCGCTTTTCTTTCCGGCGAAGAAGCTTTTATTGATGTGTTCAGGAGGGGGGAAGATGTGCACAATGCCGTTGCCGCGGCGGTGTTTGATGTGCCGGTGGACAAGGTTGATCCGGAAATGCGCCGCAAGGCCAAGGTCATAAACTTCGGCATCCTCTACGGCATGGGCATACTTGCTCTGAAGCAAAACCTTGGTACGAGCAAAGCCGAAGCAGAAAAGTTTTACAGCGATTACTTTGCCAAGTTTTCCGGTCTGGCCGGATTTATTGAGAAGGTCAAAAAAGAGGCGGCCCGCAAAGGGTACACTGAAACCCTTTTCGGCAGGCGCAGATATTTTGACGGGATAAAATCCCGCATTCCTTACATACGCGCCGGTGCAGAGAGGATGGCCGTCAATGCCCCCATACAGGGCACCAGTGCCGATATCATGAAGCTTGCCATGGTGAGAGCCTCTGAGTTCATAAAAAAACACGGCCTTGAAGAAGATGTGTATCTGGTACTGCAAATTCACGACGAATTGGTTTTTGAAATAAAAGAAGACAAGGTGGCCGAAATTGCGCCCAAGATAAGGGAGATAATGGAGTCGGTGGTGTCGGAGGAAGAGAGCCGAGGCGTGCCCATACCGGTAAATGTGTCCCGGGGCAGCAGGTGGGACGATATGAGTTCGCTATAATAGTCTTATGCTCGCGCTTTTTATAAATACGCCAAGAGGTGAGGCCAAAAAGATACTTGGAAAGGAAAAAACTTTTGCGCCTGCGCTCCGGCAGGAAGGGGGAGTGTTTGATGCGACGGATTTTTCTCCATCTGTTTTGCTTGAGGCCGCCGGAGCGCAGGCTCTTTTCGGCGGAGAAGTCGTTTTCTTTTTTGATAATGTTCTGAAGGATTATGGCGGAGAAGTCTTTGCCGCTTTAGACAATTTAGCCTCTTCTCCAAACCTGATAGTTTTCCTGGAAGAAGACGATGCGGCGGAAGATGAGTTCAAAAAACACAAAGCATTCATAAGCAAAAAAATTGTCGCCAAAGAGACGCAGTTTGAAAACAAAGATATTTTCAAACTCTCTGATGCTTTTCTGGCCCGCGACAAGAAGCAGGCTTGGCTCGTTTTTCAGCGCCTGTTGCCGTCCACCGAGCCTCTTAATATGGCTTTCAACCTCTCCTGGGCCGCCCGCAGTATAGAGATAGCCCGCGCGCATACGCTTCCCGAAAGCAAGCTCTCTCCGTTTGTATACCGTAAGGCCAAAAAGGCTTCGGAGCTTTATTCTGTTGATGACGCGGCGGATATTTTGAAAGCTCTTGTCTCTATTGTGAACACTGCCGCTTGGGACGAGGATGCGGCGGAGAAAATAGAGCACCTCATCCTCACGCGTGTCTAAAAAACGCAGGCCTTGCTTTGAAAGGGGATACCTTTTATAGTTTGTTGCTGATGCGCCCATAGCTCAGTTGGTAGAGCACCCGCCTTTTAAGCGGAGGGTCGTAGGTTCGATTCCTACTGGGCGCACACTCATTAATAAAGACTTATCGTTGGGTTGCCTACAACGGCAGATCAAAGGCAAAGAAGCCTGCGCCGGAGAAGAGGAGTGAGAGGAGTATTGCGCCAATAAGGACATAAAAGACGATGTCTCGCGCCACCAGCACCTCTTCTTTGTATTCCACAAAAGCCTCCTTTGCGGTCATAAGCAGAAGTATCAAAGCCGCATATTGGGTGAAAGCTCCCAGGAGGAGAAGCACGCCGCATATTATCTCCAGTGTGCCCATGGCAGATACCGCGCCGCGAGTATGTTTTTTGAGCCTGATGCTTTGCAAAAAGAGCATCCACCTATCGCGCTCCCTCGTGAGTTTGAGATATCCGAGGTTTATGAAAATAAATCCCGCTACCAGACGAAGGATGGTCGGGGCGATGAGGCCGTATGTTAGCAGGTCGGGAAAAGGATTTAGCATGGGTGTATAGTAGCAAGGAAAAAGCAAAATGAAAAAGCATATAGAAGCTGTATTGGTACTGGAAAACATCAGAAGCTCGGAAAATGTGGGCTCTATTTGGCGCACAGCGGATGCGGCGGGCATTTCTCAGATTGTTCTTGCCGGATACACTCCGGGCCCGGAAGACCGCTTCGGCAGGCCAAACAAAGCTTTGCTCAAGGCCTCCCTTGGAGCGGAAAAGAGCGTGCCGTGGGTAAGAGCTAAAAGTGCCGTGGACTTTTTGGGTGAAGCGGTAGAAGGAGGGGCAAAGCTTATTGCCGTAGAGCAAGCGCCAAACTCTGTGGACTACAAAGAGGTGAGACTACCCGCGAGCGGCAAGGTTGTCTTTATCCTCGGCAACGAAGTGGAAGGAGTGAGCAAAGAAACTCTGGCTCTGTGCCACGACATAGCCGAGATTCCGCTTGCGGGCAGTAAAGAGTCTTTAAATGTTTCTGTTGCCGCCGGTATTGCCCTTTTTCGCATCCTCGGCATCTGAAGCGGGTTTGTTTTCTCGGAGTTTGAAAAACTTTCTGGCTTTTGAAGAAACCAGATAATAAACAATTCCGGCGGAGAGCATAAAGGCGAGAAAACCTATTTGCACCGTAAATATCTCCTCTCTTAAGTTGGACAGCCCGCGTATGCTTTCCGCCAAAACAAACACCGTGCTTATCCAGGCCAAAGCGCCGCCAAGATTGACGAGCATTGTTTTTGAAAGAGGGAAGCGATAAGCTCCGGCCAAAATCTGTGTTGGAATGCCGGAGCCGAATATAAACTTTGACCAGAAGAGAAAATAAAAACCGTATTTTCTCATGGCTCTTTCCAGGTTATCAAAATGACCAGGTTTGGACTCAAAGTAACGCACTTTTTTTATCCTATCGCTCGTAACTTTCCATCCCACGCCATAAAGGAAAATATCTATAAACCAAAAAGCAAAAAGAGCCGAGAAGAAAACCAGTTTCAATGAGATAAGCCCCTGCGTGGCAAAAAACATCAAGGGCACCAGCGCGGCTGTGCCGAAAAGCATCAGGGAAAGCAGGACTATGGCAGGAGAAAACATATTTTATTTATAAAGCTTTTGATGCACGGGGCAGAAGTGGCCGCTCCTGCCGCCTATCACTTCGCGTTTTATAATACCACTACAGTTCTTTTTCTTGCACGGAAGGTCTTTTCTCCTATAGACATTGTGTTTTTCCTGAAACTTCCCGCGCTCTCCATACACGTTTCTGTAGTCCGACATTGAATCCCCGCCAAAATCTATCCCTTTTTTGAGCACCTTTTTCATTTCCGAGAAAAGTTTTCTGATATTTGCTTGCTTTAGGCGGGAAGGATTTGAGCGCGGGTGAATGCCTGCTTGCCAGAGCATCTCATCGGAGTATATGTTGCCTATGCCTGCGATTTTTGTCTGATCAAGAAGCATCTGCTTTATGGGCCGCTTGTCTTTGCCAAGCAGGGAATGGAACTCGCTGGCTGTGATTTGCAAAGCGTCTGTTCCAAGGTGCGAAAGCTCCTCATCTTCATTTGGATTGCTTGTGTCTATGAAGGTAACGGTTGCAAACTTGCGCATGTCAGAAAAGGCCAGATGCTTTCCGTTTGAAAACACAAACACCAGCCGCAAAAAGCGATTGAATGGATCGTTCAAAGGCCCAGTCTGGTCGGGCACCCACTCTCCCTTGCCTGCGCCCTGCTTGCGGAATTTGCCGTAAAGAAGATGCCCCGTCATCTTCATGTGTATGAGGATTGTCTTTTTGTTTGAAAGCCGGATCAGTATGTTTTTGCCTTTTCTCTCCGAGCGAAGCACCTTGGCACCGATTACGTTTTTTCTAAACAGAGTAAAGAAGCGGGGATCTTTTATGTTCTCTTTCCCTTTATGAAAAGCACTTTTGTATTCCGTCCAGACATCTTTTATACCAAGACCTTTGATGGTCTTGTTTAGGCCGTTTACGGTGGTCTCTACTTCAGGAAGTTCGGGCATGTTTGGCGGCTATTCTAAAGGGGTTTTTGCAGCTCTTCCAGAGCCACTTCCTCATCGCTCCATGGGGTTTTCTTTCCATTTGCTTCCATTATGTAAGGGTCGGTGCCTTTGCCGCTTATGAGCACTACGTCGCCTTTGTGGGCAAGGGAGAGTCCTTTTGCTATGGCCTCTCTTCTGTCCATGATTATCTCCGGCTTCTTTTCCATGCCCTCTTTCATCTCGTCCACGATTTTATTCGGGTCTTCATCATAAGGGTCTTCGTTGGTAAGAATCACATGGTCGCAATAGTCGGATGCGATTTTGCCCATAACGGGCCTTTTCCATGTATCCCGTCCGCCGCCAGTATTTCCCAAGATGCATATTTTCTTCTTGTCCGGAAAAGCTTTGTACAAAGCCTCAAGAGAGCCTGGTGTATGAGCGTAGTCCACCACCACATCAAAACTCTGCTCTGCATTTGCTCTGACAAACTTCACCCTGCCGGGGATTGATTGAACACTAGCAATGCCTTTTTTTATTGTCTCTCCATCTATCCCTTGAGCTTTTGCAAAACTTTCTGCAAGACCGGCGTTTAGAATCATAAAGTCTCCTGGAATATTAGGTCTTATCTCTGTGTCTTTTATTCTGAAAGCGATTTTGTTTTCTGCTTCGCCTTCCAAAAACTTCTCTCCGTATGGATTGTCTGTGTTTGCTACAACAGTGCGCGGTCGCTTGTGCGAGTGTGATATGGCATCTTTAAGTTTTAGCTTGGTGGCAAGATAGTTTTCAAAGGAGCCGTGGGATTCTATGTGTTCCGGCTCCAGGTTTGTGAATATGAGCGCATCAAGCTCTATAAACTTGTGTCTGTATTGCTTTATGCCCTCGGAAGTTATTTCCATTACGACCCAATCGCACTTTGCTTTCACCGCATCATGCAAAAACTTTTGTACAAAAGACCTGCCCGGCATGGACATCTTGAACAGGTTTGCTCTTGATGTGCCGCCGATTTTGAAACGTATCGTACTAAGCAGGGCTGTTTTGTATCCAACTTCTTCAAGAATGGCGTTTGCAAACTCCGCCGTGGAGCTCTTGCCCTTTGTGCCGGTGATGGCGAGTACTTTTATTTTTCCGGAAGGGAAGCGGAAGAAAACGGCGGACACAAAAGCCCACAAAAAGTGGTAAGCGGGCTGAAAGGCCCTGAATACTTTTTTTGGGATAATATTTCGTAAGAAGTCTATCATCTCTTTTTGCCGATGCGTTTCAGTGCCTCGCGCACTTTATCTTCCACTGTCCCTTCGCTATCCATCTCCTTTAGGACCTCGCGTGCTTCTCTTTCTCTGTATCCCAGGGAGATGAGCGCCTCCAGAGCATCTGTCTCGTGGTGGGCGTTCGGGGTATCGTCTGCGCTCGCCACAAGTTTGCCTTTTAGTTCAAGCACTATTTTCTCCGCCATCTTTTTGCCAACACCTGCCATCTTGGATAGGTATCCGGCATTTTGTTCTGCCACGGATTTTTCTATCTGGGCGCGGGTGGCTGTGCTCATGACAGCCATAGCCGACTTCGGGCCTATGCCGGACACGGTGAGAAGAATCTCAAACATTGCTCTGTCTTCTTCTTCCGCAAAGCCATAAAGATCCAGAGCATTTTCCCGCACCGCGAGGTATGTCCAGAGAGACACGTCTCCTCCGTCTTCTATGAGCTGTGCGTTGTCCGGCGTTACAGCCACTCTATATCCCACCCCCCCTTCGGTGATGATGGTGATTGCCTGCGCTCCTGCTTTTATAGCCTTGCCTTTGATGAAACCTATCATATAGACCCATGATAACACCGCCTGCCCGAAAGCCTAAAGAGGGGCCCACCAGAGGCGGGTAAACTTGCCACAAGCTCTGCCTTGATATACTATGCTTGCCATGCCAATTACTTCATCGGCAAAGAAGGCTCTAAGAGGATCCGCCCGCAAGCGGGACTTTAATGATAGCCGCAAAATAGAGGTCAAAAACGCCGTAAAGAAGCTCAAAAAGCTCGTAAGCACCGGCAATCTGGAGGAGGCCCGCAAGCTCATGCCGTCAGTCCAGAAGGCCATAGACAAGGGGTCAAAGAGGGGTATTTTCAAGAAAAATACCGCTTCCCGCAAGAAGTCTCGTATCTCAAACCTTCTAAAAAAGACTTCCGCTAAATAGCTAAAACCACCCCGAAAGGGGTGGTTTTGTTATACTGCAAAAATGAGAAAGTTTATATACAAAATAACCCATCCATTCGTAAGGCTTTATTGGAAGTGGTTTAGGCCGAAGACTTCCGGTGCAAAGGCGCTTATTATAAATGGCGGCAATATTCTTCTCACTAAAAATATCAATGTGCGTCTTTGGTCTCTGCCTGGCGGCAAAGTAGATGAAGGAGAGACGCCAGAGCAATGTTTGTTGAGAGAACTAAAAGAGGAGCTTGGGCTAAGTATCACAAAAGCAGATTTTAAACTAGGCGAGTATGTTTCAGAAAAAGAAGGTAAAAAAGACACGGTGTATGTCTTTGTGGTAAATACCCCTTCAGCGGACTTTACCAAGGATTGGGAGCTTGAAGATGCCAAGTGGTTTGATCTGCGAAACCTTCCAAAAGACATAAGCCCTGCAACTTTGCGCAGGATCAGAGAGTTTCAAGAAGGGAAGAGGGGTGTGGAGGGTGATTGGTAAGACCTATGGCACAGGCAAGTATCGTTCCATTAGTCCTGCATAGTTCAAGGTGTGTTTCTCGCGCTGAAGCCATACGAAACCCGTACGCCCTTTACGGGCTTCAGCGTGACGAAGGCGGAGGGTAGAGGACTCGAACCTCTAAGGGCTTTCACCCGCTTGTTTTCAAGACAAGTGCCTTACCATTCGGCGCAACCCTCCATTAGGCCTGTAGAATATCACAAATCGCTGCCTTTTTGGTAGAGCTCTGTTTTGCCAATATAATGTTCCTCATAATGGCAGTTGGGGCAGATTAGCTCTAAGTTATCCATGCGGTTATTTTCTCTATTGCGGTCCTTGTGATGTATTTGGAGTATCTCTGTTTTATTGTAGCCGCATCTTTCGCATGATGTTCCGCGATCCTTTATTATCCTGATTTTGAGAGCTCTGACTTGTAGGGCTTTGTCCCCTGGGCTACCGATCTTGTAATTGATACCTGCCCTGTGTACGTTTGAGCATTTTCTGCTACACGTTTTTCTGTGCAGACTGGACAGAATTGGTTTGTTGCAAATCACACACGGGATTTCTTTTCTGTTTGCTATGCCATAGCAGGCAGAACCGCAGAATACTCTGCCGGAAGTTATTTCAGCTGGCCTTCTATAGATAGCCTTCCCGCAAACCAAGCAACTAGTGTTAGGGTTTCTTTTATATAACTCCACCACTCGTCCAGTATACCAGAAAAGTAAAACACATTTACCCACTTTTAGGGTATCATGTGCCAATATCTGAACTATAAACTAAAATGACGGAAAAAGAAGGAAAATCACTCATAACACGGCCGGCAGTGTACCAGGTTTTGCGGGAATATTGGGAACAATACAAAAGATGGCCAGTGTTTTCCCTCGTGCTTTTTCTTGTGCCATCCATAGCCACTATCTTTGTTAGTTTTATCCCTCCGCTCATCATCGCTGAGATAGTAAATGTACTCACAGAAAAGGGCACTATGGCCCTGTCTTCGGCATGGATTTATATTCTGGCTTTTGGAGGTTTGTGGATTGTTGGTGAACTTTTGTGGAGGCTCTCGGAGCATGTTCTTATTCGTGTTGAGGAAAAAAGCATGAATGCTCTTTATCGTAGTGCCTACAGCAAGATAACAAATATGGATTATAAGTTTTTTACTGATAACTTCGTTGGTACTCTTACCAAAAGAATTAGTGGCTTTGGTCGTGGTTTTGAAGGTTTGACCGAGGCCTTAGTGTTTAACACTTTGCCAAATGTGTTGCCTGTTATTTTTGTTGCCGTAGTGCTTTGGGGGTATTCTCCGTGGATTACTATTATTCTTTTTGGATGGATAATTTTTGGAATACTCGTAGGTATACCCATTCTTCGCAGAAGGGCAAAACTGCTTTCAGAAAGGCAGGAAGCCGGCAGTAAGCTTATGGGTAGACTTTCTGATTCTCTGACCAATATCTTTACAGTCAAATCTTTTGCCAAAGAAAAATGGGAGCTTGAAAAGTTTGGCCATGCCGTAGATGACTTCACAAACAAGTACAAAAAAGCTGCAGACCATAGAAATCTCCGGTTTTATACTCTGATGTCGCCTATATATGTGTTGAGTAACGTTACAGGCATTATTGCTGCAATATTTTTTATGAATTTGCTTAGCCTACAAGTTGGTACTCTTGTCGTGATATTTTCCTATTACTCAACCGTAACCATTATTCTTTGGAGATTTATTTTTGTTTATCAAGGGATAGAATTCTCGGTCAGCGAAGCGGCGGAGTTTACCCAGATGCTCCTTGAGCCGCCAGCAGTGCAGGATAAGCCTGATGCAAAAGAGCTTGTGGCCTCATCAAGCGTTGTGGAGTTTGAAAATGTCGGATTCAAGTATGCGGGCAAAAAGGATGACAGAGAGCTGTTTCTCAAAGACTTCAATCTAAAGATAAACAAGAATGAAAAGGTGGGTCTTGTTGGTCCAAGCGGCGGTGGCAAGACCACTATCACCAAGCTAATACTGCGTTTCCTTGATGTTGAGGAGGGTCGCATTGCCATAGACGGGCAGGACATAAGCGAAGTAACGCAAAAGTCTCTGCGGGAAGTCGTATCCTATGTGCCTCAAGAGCCGCTCCTTTTCCATCGCTCGCTTTTTGACAACATCGCCTACGGCAAAGACGGCGCCACGGAAGAAGAAGTGATACGCGCCGCCAAGCTTGCCCGCGCAGATGAGTTTATAAGCGTTCTTCCGGATGGCTATAAAACCATGGTGGGAGAGAGGGGCGTGAAGCTCTCCGGCGGCCAAAGGCAGAGGGTGGCAATTGCTCGCGCAATTCTAAAAGACGCTCCGATCCTGGTATTGGATGAAGCTACAAGCTCGCTTGATTCGGAGTCGGAGAAATATATCCAGGAGGGCCTTTGGGAACTGATGAAAGACAAGACTGCGCTCGTTATTGCCCACCGCCTTTCAACCATAAAGCACCTGGACAGGATTATCGTCCTTGAAAATGGCAAAATAGTACAGGACGGCACGCACGAAGAGCTTATAAACAAGAAAGGTCTGTATGCCAAACTTTGGTCGCACCAGTCAGGGGAGTTTCTTGCGGAATAAACCAATATCCGCGACTAGGCTTCAATGCTTCTTTTCTTTCTCTCTTTCGGCACGATTACGAATATGTAGAAGATTTCAAGCAGACCAACCAGGTTTACTACCAGAAGGGGGATAAACCACCAAACCTGCTTCAGTCTTGCGGCGTGCCAAAGGGCGACACCCTTCCAGCACAAAGACCAGGCCGCGACAATAGCCAGGAGCCATGGGTGTGCCAAAAGTCCGGCTGTGATTGATTGCTGTAATGTAAAATAATCCATGGGCAGTATTTTACTCCCACCCTTGCCTCTTCGCAATCGTGGTATCATAAAAACATGAAAAGTAAGCCAGTACTTTCCTGGAAGTCGCTTGAATATAAGCACACAGAAAAAGGTGCCGATTGGTTTTGGGCTGTGGGTATTGTGGCCGTGGCCGTGGCCGTTACCGCCGTCATATTGGGCAACATACTGTTTTCCATACTGATACTCATTGCCGCCTTTTGCCTCGTTTTCTTTGCTTTCAGAAGGCCCCAGGAAGTGGTGATAGAGATAAACGACAGGGGCGTGCGTGTGGATTCTCTCTTGTACCCGTATTCAAACCTGGAAGCCTTTTGGGTGGAAAACGATGAAGATCCGCGTCTTTTCCTGCGTGCCCGCAAGTTTCTTATGCCTCTTGTGGTACTGTCGCTTGACGATGTCTCGCCGGAAGCGGTGCACCAGGTGCTATCCGGTATTTTGCCCGAGGAGGAGATGAGAGAGCCTTTTTTGGTGAAGCTCATGGAGCACTTGGGCTTTTAGGCAAAATGTGGTAGTTTCTCCGTGTTAGGCCGCGTTTTTCAGGCTCCCATCGTTCAATGGATAGGACATAACTTTGCGGAAGTTAAAATGTAGGTTCGATTCCTACTGGGAGCACTTGGAGTCTTCAAAAAAAGCAATGGGCATAGACTTTGGCGCCAAGCGCGTGGGGCTTGCCTTGTCTGACAGCAACAAGTCCATAGCCTTTCCCAACGCTGTCTTGCCAAATGACGACTCTCTGCTTCCCAGGGTTTTGCAGGTAATAAAGAGCGAGTTGGTGGACACTGTGGTTATTGGTGAATCCTTGGACAATGATGGAGTTGATAATCCAATAATGGCCGAAGCACGTGCTTTTGCCGGCGCTCTGGAGGGTCTTTTTGAGGGCAGGGTGGTCTTTGAGCAGGAGGCCATGACCTCCGCCCATGTATCAATAGGCAAGATGATGCAGACGGACGAGAGGAGAGGCAAGCAGACTTTTGCTCCGGCCAAGGACAGCGATGCCTCCGCCGCCGCCCTCATACTTCAGCGTTTTCTTGATAAAATACAAAACCATGACAATTCAATTTGACGATTTTGCCAAGGTAGAGATGAAAGTGGGGGAGATAAGAGAAGCCTCGCTGGTGGAGGGGAGTGAAAAGCTTTTGAAGCTAAGTGTTGATTTTGGCGAGGAAAATCCGCGTACGATAATGTCCGGCATCAAAAATTATTTTGAAAGTCCCGATGTGCTTGTGGGCAAGAGATGCGCCTTTGTTACAAACCTGGAGCCAAGATCCATTATGGGAGTGACAAGCGAAGCCATGATCCTCGCCGCAAGCCATGATGGCAAAATCGCTTTGTTTGAAGTGGGAGAAAATATTCCTGTTGGTACTAAAATAAAATAATCTTCACTTGCACCGCGTAGCTCTGTAATCAGAGTGAATAAGTTACCAAATTACACTAACCTCTTGTTTCTGAAGGCAGACCCTGAGCTGGATTTTAAATACCTTTCAAACTCCTGTGATTTCTTCTTGCTCTCAAATGCTCCGTACCACACTAATTTGAACGGCATTTTACTTGATGAGTACTTGGCTTTGCCGTTATTGTGTTGAGATAATCTTTTTCTCAGATCAGAAGTTGAGCCTATATAGAAACTTGCATCTTTCAAGCTTTGTAAAATATAACAATAAAACATTTCAATTCGCCCCACTTCACCAAGGTTTCGCGGGGCCACTTCGCTTTTAATCATAGCAAAAAACCGTCTTATATTATTGATCATCAGGCCATGTTGGTGCCTGCACCGCGTAGCTCTGTACCCAGAGCGAAGTGGTGCTCCCGCCAGGAATCGAACCTAGAACCGCTCCTTAGAAGGGAGCCGTTATATCCATTTAACTACGGGAGCCTTCGGGTATTTTATCACCCGTGTGAGCATGGAGAGACTTGAACTCTCAAGGGTTGCCCCATACGCTTCTGAGACGTACGCGTATACCAATTCCGCCACATGCTCATCCTTGCTCATTCTAAACCTGTAAAACGGTTTAGGGGTGCGCGGGAGAGGATTTGAACCTCCATGCCCTTAACGGGCGCTACCACCTCAAGGTAGTGCGTCTACCAATTTCGCCACCCGCGCGCAAAGCCTATTATGCAGAAATAAATATCTCTTTCAACAAGAAAGCCCCTTTCGGGGCTTTTCTCCTACTCTTCTGATGCTGCTACCGCC
>CAZKKF010000004.1:0-5078 GCA_964553285.1 uncultured Candidatus Saccharibacteria bacterium
GCGCAGGTTTTAAGCTCTATAGAGAAAGACGGGGCTTTTTATTAACTTGACCTAACAGGGGTCATTGGGTTAGAATCTTCTCCTGCATTTATGAAGGTACAGACTTCAGTAAAAAAGAGGTGCCCACAGTGTCAAATCGTCAGGAGGCGGGGCAGGCTCTATGTTATATGCAAGGCTAACGTCAGGCACAAGCAGCGCCAGGGCTAGTCGTTTTTAATTTACATTCTGATGAGAATATTAGGTATAACCATTCCCGAAGAAAAAAGGCTAGACATAGGCCTCACCACTCTCTATGGCGTAGGCCGTGCCCGCGCCAGGAAAGTGCTTGAAGATGCCAAAGTATCTCCCAGCCTGAAGCCAAAGGATCTCACTGTGGATCAGGAGAACGAGATAAGGAAGTTTGTGGAGGCGTTCAGAATAGAGGGAGATTTGAAGAGAGAGGTGGCCGGAAATATAAAGCGTTTGAAGGACATAAAGTCCTACAGAGGCTCAAGGCATGCCAAGGGGCTGCCTTCCCGTGGACAGAGGTCCAAGACCAATTCCCGCACCAGGCGCGGTAACGTTAGGAAGACCATGGGTACCGGCAGGCGTAAGGCGGACAAGAAGTAGTTGCAGGATGATGCTTGATATGGTAAAAATAGGCACGCGGGCTTATGGGGGTTGATTCTCCGTCTGCTTTTACGGAGGTCGCCTTGTTTTTGTCGCTTTTTTAAGAAATGGGTAAAAAAAGAATAGTAGAAACCAACGAGAATAATAATGCCGAAGATGCTCCTAAAAAAGCGTCTTCTTCATCCAAAAAGCGTGTAGAAGCGGGCATTTTGTACGTAGAATCTACCTACAACAACACCAAGCTCACTTTGGCCGACACAAGGGGCAATGCTCTTGCCTGGTCTTCAAGCGGCGCTTTGGGTTTTAAGGGTGCAAAGAAGGGCACGCCTTTCGTAGCGGCAAAGATTGGCGAGGTGCTCGCCCAGAAGGCATCTCTTTTGGGCATGAAGAAAGCGGGGGTGGTTATCCGCGGCGTGGGTTCCGGCAGAGAGTCTTCGGTGCGGGGATTCATATCTCGCGGCATAACTCTCTCCTTTATCAAGGATGTTACTCCGGTTCCTCATAACGGTCCCAAGCCAAAGAAACCGCGCCGAGTATAAAAACTTATGAAAATAGGACCGAAATACAAAATAGCTAGGAGACTCGGCGCGCCGGTTTTTGAAAAGACGCAAACCCAAAAGTATGCGCTTTCTTTGGCCCGCAAGGAGCAGACCCGCAAAGGCCGTACCAAGCCAAAATCAAGCTACGGCCTGCAGCTTCTTGAGAAGCAGAAAGCCCGATTTACTTATGGCGTAAACGAAAAGCAGTTTGCCAGAAACGTAAAAGAGGTTCTTGCCCTAAAGACCCAAGGCGGCCCGGAAAGGCTTTTTGAGAGGCTTGAAATGCGCCTGGACAACACGGTTTTCCGCGCAGGCTTTGCTTTAACTAGGCTTGCCGCAAGGCAGATGGTTTCCCACGGCCACATCATGGTCAACGGAAGGAAGGTCAACATTCCTTCCATGCGCTTGTCCGTAGGAGATGTGGTTTCTATCAGGACGCAGAGCAGGGAAAAGAACCTCTTTGCGGGGCTTGATGAGCGTCTAAAGACCCACAGCATGCCCGCCTGGCTTTCGGTGGAAACCCCCGGCAAGGAAGTGAAAGTGGCCGCAATGCCGCAGTACAGAAAAGATGATCAGATGTTTGACCTGAATGTCGTGCTTGAGTTTTACAGCAGGTAATTTTTAACAAATAAAATCCATGAACATGTCTGAACAAACAATCGTCTTGCCATCCAAACCCAAAATCGTTTCCGAGGAGGGTTTTATCGGGATATATGAAATAGACGGCCTGTACCCGGGCTATGGCCACACTCTAGGCAACTCTTTGCGCCGCATCATTTTGTCATCTCTGCCCGGCGCCGCTATTACCCAGGTGAAGATAGCCGGTATTGACCATGAGTTCTCCACCATCTCCGGAGTAAAGGAGGATGTGGTGATGGTTCTTTTGAATCTCAAAAAAGTGCGCCTTCACATGACAAGCAATGAGCCGCAAATCGTGAAGCTTAAAATAAAAGGAGCAAAGACCGTTACGGCAGCCGACATAGAAGCTCCCGGCCAGGTGGAGATAATGAACCCCGACCAATACATCGCTACTCTCTCGGACAAAAGTGCCGAGATAGACATGGAGCTAAAGGTAGAGCGCGGCATGGGCTACCTTTCCCGCGAAGTGATACAGAAGAACCGCATGGACATCGGCACCATCGCTCTTGATGCCATCTTTACTCCCATAAGGAGAGCAAGCTACGAAGTGGAGCAGATGCGCGTTGGAGACAGAACCGACTTCAACCGCCTGCGCCTGACCATAGAAACAGACGGCACCATCTCCGCCAAAGAGGCATTGGAGAAGTCTATCGAAATAATGATAAACCAGCTCAAAGCTGTAGTTGGATTCAAGGAGGAAGTGGAAGAAACATCGGAAGAATCCGGTGCAGAAGAGAGCATGGCTTCCGCAGGCAAAGATGAACCTGACGAAGAAGTGCTAAAGACCAGAGTAGAATCTTTGCCGCTTTCCGCAAGGACTCTGAACGCCCTTTCCGGTGCAAACATCAGAACCGTAGGAGGCCTTGCCCGCAAGAAAGAAAGAGATCTTTCCGAAATAGACGGTCTTGGAGCGAAAGGCATACAGGAGATAAAGAAGATGTTGGGTGAGCACGGCATTACTCTCAAGGAGTAAGGCCAGATTAAGGAGCAAACAAACCGATGAGACACCACAAAAAAACCAGAACCCTAAGCAGAAAAACAGGCCAGAGAAAGGCGCTGTTGAAGGCTCTTGGTGTTTCTCTGGTATCCAAAGAAAAAATCATGACCACCGAGGCCAAGGCCAAGGAATTGCGCCCGTTCATAGAGCGCCTCATGACCCATGCCAAGAAGGGTACCTTGGCCGGCCGAAGGCATGTGGTGGCCGCTTTGGGCCCCAAGGCGGGCAATATGCTTGTAGACAAGATTGCTCCCAGGTACAAGGAGAGGGCCGGGGGTTATACCAGGATTACCAAGGTTATGCGCCGCCTCCAGGACGGAGCGCCGAGGGCGGTTATTGAGTTTGTGTAGCCGATAAGGTAGACTCCTCACGAACACTTTTATGGAATACACCATTGATGCAAAAGACAAAAAATTGGGAAGAGTGGCCAGCGAAGCCGCCTCTGTTCTCATGGGCAAAAACAGAACCGATTTTGCCAAGAACCAAGTCACTGATGTAAAAGTGGTTATCTCCAACGCCGCAAGTCTTGATATATCAGAAAAGAAAAAAGGCGAGAAAGTTTACAGAAGGCACTCCCAGTATCCCGGAGGCCTAAAGGAAGAGACTCTTGCAAAAGTGCTTGAAAATAAGGGAGTTGGTGAAGTGGTCAGAAAGGCGGTTTACGGCATGCTTCCCACCAACAAGCTGCGCGCCAGAATGATAAAGAATCTGGTTGTGACCGAATAAAAATATGTCCGATACCAAATATATAGAAACAATAGGGCGCAGAAAAACTTCCGTAGCGAGGGTCAGGGTAACCGAATCTTCAAAGCAGACGGTTGTCATCAACTCCAAGACTTTGGAAGAATATTTCCCCGTAGAAGAGCTTCGCCAGAGAGCCCTTGCTCCTTTGACCACAGCAGAAGTGCCTGCCAAGTTTTCCATAAGCGTTGTTGTAAAAGGGGGAGGCATATCAAGCCAGGCGGGAGCAGTGTCGCATGGTATTGCAAGAGCTTTGAACGAATATGATGCTGTACTAAGAAAGCCTTTGAAATCCGCAGGCTTGCTCAAGCGAGATCCCCGCGCCAAAGAGCGCCGCAAGTTCGGCCTCAAAAAAGCCCGTAAAGCTCCTCAGTGGAGTAAGCGTTAAAGAAAAATCCCGCACTTCGCGGGGTTTTCTTTTGATCCCGATAATCTGTGTTTGATTTTGGGCAAAAAATAAGTATTGTTTAAGGCCTATATGACAGAGGAAGACAATGAAATTGAGATAGACTCCACAGGAGAAGGTCTTGATGATTCGGTTGTAGCGGAAGAAAGCCAAGCGGAGGCGATAAAGAAACTCCGGGAAAAGCTCAAGGCGGCGGAAGCCAAAGTGCAGGAGTATCTTGATTCCTGGCAGAGAGCCCAGGCGGAGTTTGTTAATCAGAGAAAGAGAGATGAGGAGCATTTGCAGGAAAAACAGGCCCTGGCCGCTTCAAGAATAATTGAGTCCATGTTGCCGGCTTTGGACAGCCTTGAGATAGCCGTAAATCACGCTCGCGGCAATAATCTTGAGTGGGTGTCCGACCTTGAGCCGGTATATAGCCAGATAAAGTCCGTGCTTGAAAAAGAAGGCTTGGAAGAGGTGGGCAGGGAAGGGGACGCTTTTGACCCAAGGCTCCATGAGGCCCTAAAAATGGAGCCTACAGAGGACAAAAGCAGGGATCACCACATCGCTTTGGTCATACAGAAAGGATTTGCCCTTTATGGTAAAATGGTGCGCCCGGCCAAGGTTTCCGTGTATGAGTATAAGGGGCAGTAACGATTTGACTTGGCCGCAAGCTTGTTTTATAAATGTATCGCTTATAAGCCGTAAATATAATCTAAAAACACCATGGCAAAGATTCTAGGCATAGATTTGGGTACCACAAACTCGGCAATGGCCGTAATGGAAGTCGGCGGCCCTAAAATAATTGAAAACGCCGAAGGTGCGCGCACCACTCCCTCCATTGTAACGGTATCAAAAACCGGCGAAAGACTGGTTGGCCTCCTTGCCCGCCGTCAGGCCGTTACCAATCCAAAAAACACCATCTTTGGCATCAAGAGGTTTATGGGCCACAAGTTTGATGATGCCGGAGTGGCAAAAGATAAAACCACCGCCCCGTATGAAATAACCAAAGGCGATGATAGCGGTGTGCTCATCACTTTGGGCGACAAAAAGATGAGGCCAGAGGAGGTATCTGCCATGATACTCTCAAAGCTCAAAGCCGATGCCGAAGCAAAGATTGGCGAGAAGATTACCGAGGCCATCATCACCGTGCCCGCCTACTTTAACG
>CAZKKF010000004.1:5088-45019 GCA_964553285.1 uncultured Candidatus Saccharibacteria bacterium
GCCCAAAGAAAGGCCACCAAGGATGCCGGTACCATTGCCGGTCTTGATGTGAAGAGAATCATAAACGAGCCCACCGCCGCGGCTCTCGCTTATGGTTTTGATAAAAAGAAGAACGAACAGATTGCGGTTTTTGACTTCGGCGGAGGCACCATGGATGTGTCTATTCTTGAGGTGGCGGATGTTGACGGTCAGCAATCAATAGAAGTGAAGTCCACAGACGGAGATTCGCACCTGGGCGGCCGCGATATTGACCAGAAGATAATCAACTATCTTGCCGAGGAGTTCAAAAAAGAAAGCGGCATTGATGTGCGCAATGACCCTTTGGCCCTACAGCGTCTGGACGAATCTGCAGAGAAGGCAAAGATTGAGCTTTCAACCGCCCTTGATACGGAGGTAAACATTCCTTTCATCACTTCCGATGCAAGCGGACCAAGACACCTGCTGGTGAAAGTAACTCGCGCCAAGCTTGAAGAGCTGGCTCAAGAGTACATAGACAGAGCAATCGAAATAGCCAAAAGAGCCATGGAAGCTTCGCCTTTTCAGGTAGCCGATATAGACGAAGTGATACTGGTGGGAGGACAAACCAGAATGCCAGCCGTGGAAAAAGCGGTGAAGGATTTCTTTGGCAAGGAGCCGAACAAGTCTATCAACCCCGATGAAGTGGTGGCTCTTGGTGCGGCAATACAAGGCGGCGTTATATCCGGCGCAGTGAAGGATATTTTGCTTCTTGATGTTATTCCTCTCTCTCTCGGAATAGAGACTATGGGTGGGGTGGGTACGAAGCTCATAGAGAAAAACACCACGATACCTGCTTCAAAATCTCAAATATTCTCCACCGCCGCAGACAACCAGACAAGTGTTGAAATACACATAGTGCAGGGAGAAAGGCCCATGGCTTCGGACAACAAGTCAATCGGGCGTTTCATCTTGGACGGTATCGCTCCCGCTCCCCGAGGAATGCCGCAGGTTGAAGTAACCTTTGACATAGATGCCAACGGCATACTTCAGGTAAAAGCCAAAGACAAGCAGACAGGCAAGGAGCAGTCCATCAGAATAGAAGCTTCATCCGGTCTCACAGACGCAGACATTGAGCGCATGAAAAAAGAAGCGGAGAGCCATGCAGAAGAAGACATACGGAAGAAAGATACCGCCGAAGCAAGAAACATCGCCGAACAGCTCGTCTACACGGCAGAAAAGTCTCTCAAAGACGCAGGAGACAAGGTGGAGCAATCCCTCAAGGCTTCCATTGAAGAAAAAATCGTAGCTCTAAAGAAAGAAAAAGATTCCGGTACTCTGGAGGCTATCAAAACAGCGACAGAGAGCTTGTCTTCTGAGCTTTCTAAAATCGGCCCCGCAATGAGCCAGCAGACAAGCGCAGACGCTAATTCCGCTCCGGAAGGAGGAGAGACTCCGAATGGCGCAGAAAATGCAGGCGGCGAAGAAGCGCCGAAGCAGTAAGCCTATATAGCTTCTACAGCCGGTATTCCGGCAACAAAACAAAATGCCCAAGGATTATTACAAAACCTTAGGAGTGGAGAAAAGCGCTTCCCAGGATGAAATAAAAAAAGCTTTTAGGAAGCTTGCTCACCAGTATCATCCGGACAAGGCCGGCGGCAATGCGGAAAAGTTTAAGGAGGTCAACGAAGCTTATAGCATCTTGGGTGATGCCAAGAAGAGGGGACAGTATGACAACTTCGGGTCTGCCGGAGCGGGCGGCGCTTCAGGTTTTGAGGGTTTTGATTTTTCCCAATTTACTTCGCAGTTTGGAGGCGGGCAAGGTTTTGAGTTTGACCTCGGAGACATGTTTGGCGATTTGTTTGGAGGAGCCTTCGGGGGTCAGCGCCGCAAAAAAGGCGCGGACATATCTGTAAGAGTGGATATTTCTTTTGAGGAGTCGGTCTTTGGCGCGGAAAAAACTGTTCACCTATCAAGGCACAAAGCTTGCGATCATTGTTCCGGCAATGGCGCAGAGCCCGGCACGCAGTTTGATAACTGCAAAACCTGTAACGGCAAGGGAACCATAAGAGAGATAAAGCAGTCAATACTTGGTGCCATAGCCACTACCCGCGTATGCGAGACTTGCGGAGGGGCGGGACAGAGCCCAAAGCAAAAATGCTCCAAGTGCAAAGGCGATGGAGTGATGAAGGCCAAGGAAGAACTGTCAATTTCAATACCGGCCGGTATTGAAGACGGCGAAGTTTTGCGCCTTTCAGGCATGGGCGAAGCGATAAAGCTTGGCCAGGCCGGGGATCTTTATGTGCAGGTGGGAGTGGCACGGCATAAGGTATTCAAAAAACGCGGTGCTGACCTGCTTATGGATTTGAAGGTGAAGCCTACAGAAGCCATTTTGGGCGCCGTGCGCACCATAGAAACCCTTGATGGGGAAGCGGAGCTGAAGATTCCCAAGGGCACGCAATTTGGTGATTTGTTGAATATTCCAAATAAAGGAGTCTCCGGCTCTCGTGGGCGCAGGGGAGATATAATCGCCAAGGTTATTATAGAAATACCAAAAAAAGTGTCCGGTGCGGCAGAAGATATGCTCAGAAAACTTAGGGAGGAGGGGATATAAACGAAACTCACACAAGCGCACTTACCCTAAGTATAGCAAACTATGGGCTGTTTGTCAAGTACATCCAACTACAGCCAAAAACGCCTATTTAATAACCTCCAAAACCTGGTACAATGGTCTCCATGACGACCGAAAAAGGGGTGCTTGTATCCGGTATAAAGCCGACAGGGTATTTTCATATAGGCAACTATTTTGGCATGGTCAGGCAATTTGCATCCATGCAGGAGGAGTATGACAGCCGCTTTGCCATAGCGGACATGCATGCCCTTACCACTCTTCATGACCCTAAAAAGATGGGGGAGCTTACCAGGCACATGCTTGCCGCGGTGCTCGCTTCGGGCATTGACCCGCAAAAGACTTCAATATATTTGCAGTCACAAATGCCGGAAGTAGCCGAGCTCTCCTGGATGTTTTCCTGCCTTACCACTATGCCGTACCTTTCCCGTGCGCATGCTTATAAGGATGCCGTGGCCAAAGACAAAGACATAAATGTCGGCACTTTCAATTATCCCTTGCTCATGGCAAGCGATATTCTCATAAACGATGCCAGTGCCGTGCCGGTGGGGGCGGATCAAAAACAGCATTTGGAAATAGCCCAGGACACTGCGGAAAAGTTCAACCGGACATTTGGAGAAACTTTCATCCGGCCGGAGCCCGTCATACTTGAGCCGGTGGGAACCATTCCGGGTACGGACGGCCAGAAGATGTCAAAGAGTTATGGCAACACTATAGAGATGTTTGCCGAGGATGAAGACATAGAAAAAGCGGTAATGGGAATCCCCACGGACTCAAAAGGAGTTGAAGAGCCGAAGGACGCAGACGCAGACAAAGTCTTTGCCTTGCATAAGCTTTTTACTCCGGAAGATGCTTTGGTTGAGTTGAGAGTGCGTTATGAGGAGGGAGGCATAGGTTACAAGGAATCCAAAGAGATGCTGATAGAGAGCATGAAGCGAGTCATCGCCCCGATGAGAGAGAGCTACAAGGATTGGCTTGGACGGGAGGCGGATATGAAAGAGATTCTGGAAAAAGGCCTGGCCAATATTTATCCCGGTGTTGAGGAGAAGATGCGAGAGGTGAGGAAGAAAGTGGGATTGAGAAGCATATAATATTAGTCAAATATGAAAAGAATTATCATAAAAGACCTGGGCGGCCGTAAGGGGGAGGAGGTGAAAATTGCCGGATGGGTGGATGTGCGTCGGGACCAGGGCAAGCTTATATTTTTGGATATACGAGATGCATCTGGCAAGGTGCAGACGGTGGTGCTTCCCGGATCGGAGGCAATGGATACAGCAAAAAGCTTGAGGCCTGAATGGGTGGTTGAAGTGCGCGGAAAAGTGAATGAGCGTCCGGAAAAAAACAGAACCGAGGGAGAGAATGGAGATATAGAAGTGGAAGTTTTGTCTGTATCTGTTTTGAACGAAGCGGAGACTCCTGCTTTTGATGTGGGAAGTGACGGGCGGGAGATAGGAGACGAGCACCGCCTCAAGTACCGCTATCTGGATTTGAGAAGGCCCAGAATGCAAAAAAACATCACCATGAGGCATGGTGTAGCCAGGTTTGTTCGTGATTTTTTGGCCGGAGAAAACTTTTTGGAAATAGAGACGCCTTACCTTACCAAGTCTACCCCTGAGGGTGCGCGCGATTATATCGTGCCTTCCAGAATCTATCCGGGCAATTTTTATGCTCTGCCGCAGTCTCCACAGCAATACAAACAGCTTCTGATGGCTTCCGGCTTTGAGAGATATTTCCAGATAGTGCGCTGTATGAGGGATGAAGATACCAGAGGAGACAGACAGCCGGAGTTTACCCAGGTTGATCTTGAAATGAGTTTTGTTACTCAAGAGGAGGTGATGGCTCTAAATGAGAAGCTTCTTATTGATATCGTAAGCAACCTTTATCCGGAAAAGAAAATACAGCAGGTGCCTTTTCCCAGGATTCCTTACAGAGAAGCCATGGAAAAATATGGTAACGACAGGCCGGACTTGAGGGAAGACAAGGAAGACCCAAACCTTCTGGCATTTGCCTGGATAGTGGACTTCCCATTCTTTGAAAAAAGCGAAGGTGCAGACAAAAAGAGCGAATGGACTTTTACCCATAATCCCTTCTCCGCCGCAAAGCCCGAGCATGAAGGAGATCTATCAGGCAAGCAAAATATAGAGAATATACTGGCTGCCCAATACGACATAACGCTAAACGGCTATGAAATAGGTGGAGGAAGTATCAGAAACCACAATCCGAAGCTTTTGCGCGCAGTTTTTGAAATATTGGGATATTCAGGCGATGAGATAGAAGGCAACTTTGGCCATATGCTCAAGGCTCTTTCTTCAGGTGCTCCGCCGCACGGCGGCATTGCCTGGGGCTTTGACCGCCTGATGATGATTTTGCAAAACGAGCAGAACATACGCGAGGTTATAGCGTTTCCCAAGACAGGCGAGGGCAAAGACTTGATGATGGACTCGCCTTCGGCAGTGTCTGACAAGCAATTAAAAGAGCTTGGTATAAAAGTAGTTGGCGATCAGTTGAATCCGTAAATACAAAAGCACCTATAGATAGATTTTTAGTTCTTATATTCTCAAGAACATTAGAATAATATAGAATAAGGGTATGCAAAAATCGAGACAATTAGAAAGAATGGTGAAAGGGTTTGCAAATCACAGGAGGATCGAGATTTTGATATTGCTTCAAAAGACGGCAGAACTATCTGTCTTTGAAATTGCCGAAAAATTGTGCATAAACTACAAAACAGCATCCGAACACATCAGGCGGCTGGCAATTGCCGGATTGGTACTGAAGCGCAACGATTCCAGCGCTGTTCGCCACGCCCTGTCTGCTCGCGGTAGACTTGTTCTCAAGTTCTTAAGAAGATTAGAATGAAACATCTGCTGCTTCCCAGAGAAAAATACGCTGAAGAGAGCAAAAAATACGGCCCGAGTCCTTTTACTTTTGAAATAGAAAGGGATGGGCAGGTCTTGTATTACTTCGGAGCAAATCACTCCCGTGATCCTAAAAATGTTCAGTATTCCAAGCTGAAAGAGTATTGGGAAGGGTTTTTGTACAAGACCAACGGCCAGAAGAGGATTGTTTTAATTGAAGGAGGTTTGCGCAGATTGCGTGAAGATGAAAAAAGCGCAATAGAAAGCGGTTCCGAAGGCGGCCTGGTAACCCTTTTGGTCCATAGAGCAGGCGTGGATATCTCTTCTCCGGATTTGGAAGATCAATTGCTTCCGGAGTTTGATCAAGAAACAGCCATGCTCTATTGGTTTTTGTCCTGGGTTGATAACTGGCAGAAAAATGCCGAGCCAAAGCCTGATTTCAACAAAAGTGCAGAGATTTGGCGAGAAGACAGGAGACAGCGAGCCGAGTGGAAAGATTGTGACATTTCCATAGACCGGCTAAAGAGCTTGTATAGAGAAATTATAGGCAAAGAATTCAGCGAATTTGAGATCCATAATGATCTGATAAACCCCAACAAGACCGGAACTTTAATAAACGAATTCGCCAGAACCAAGAGTGACTTGCGGGATGAACACATTGTTTCAGAAATAAAAAAGCATTGGAAAGAAGGCAAGAGCATATTTGCCGTCTTTGGGAGCGGGCATCTGATTATCCAAAGACCAGCACTTGAGGCTCTATAAAATAGGCTCAAAAAGAGGTATAATCGGAGCGTGGAAAAAGGCCAGTTTGAAGTCAAAACGGAAGTATTTGAAGGGCCGATAGAGCTTCTCTATGAGCTTGTAGAAAAAAAGAAACTCCATGTGAGCGATGTTACCATTGCATCCGTTGCCGATGATTTTATAAAATTTGTCAAAGAGCACGATGAGTTTCCCATGGAAGAGGTTTCAAACTTTGTGCTGGTGGCCGCAACGCTTCTGCTGATAAAATCCAAAGCCCTTTTGCCGTCTCTTTCCCTGACGGAAGAAGAGGAGGAAAGGGTGCATGATCTTGAGGTTCAGCTTGAGCTATACAGGCAGATGAAGGCCAAAGCAAAGACAGTCTCTTCTCTTTTTGGGAAAAAGCCCCTCCTTCTTTTGCAGGAGAGAAAGAAGTCCGCCAGAGTGGTGTTTTCACCGCATAAATCAATCACCCAAAACTCCGTATATATGGCGGCGCAGACGATGCTTGAAAAGATACCCAAGGCGCAAAATATCGCCAAAGCCACTGTGCGGGCGGTTATCAGTCTTCAGGAGATGATAAGCAATCTGGCGGAGCGGGTGGAAAAGGCCATGACCATGCCCTTTGGAGATTTCACCCGAAGCCGCGGAGCGGCAGTGAAGGGAAACGTGCACAAGGTGAGCAGGGAAGGGAAGGTGGAGGTGATAGTGGGTTTTTTGGCCTTGCTTGAACTTGTGAAGAGAGGCATGGTATCCGCCGAACAAAAAGAAGGCGGACATGATATCCTTGTTGAGTCTCTTTCCGTAGAAACACCCCGCATGGGAGCATAAAAAACGCCATGGAATTGATACAAAAAATAGAAGCCATACTTTTTTACAGAGGAGAGGCCATGAAGATGAAAGATCTGGCCTCTGTTCTCGGCGAAAAGCCGGAAGCGGTTAAGGAGGCGGTGGAGAGGCTCGGAGAGGCTCTTTCTGGTAGAGGGGTGGTGTTGATACGCACCGAAGACGAAGTCTCTCTTGCCTGCCATCCCGATGCTTCTGCCGTAATAGAAGCCATGGAAAAGAAAGAGCGCGAAACAGAGCTCGGTAAAGCTTCTTTGGAGACTCTGGCAGTCGTACTCTACAATGCGCCGGTAGCGCGCCGAGACATAGATTTTATAAGAGGGGTGCAATCGCAGTATATTTTGCGGCTGCTTACCGCCCGCGGGCTTGTGGAAAAGGAAGAGAAGTCAGGGGCCTACTTTTATTCTCCAAGCCTCGAACTCCTTGCGCACCTCGGTGTGGCCAGAAGGGAAGATTTGCCGGATTTTGATAGTATTAGGCAGAAAGTTGCCGATGCGGTTGAAAGCCAGCCGGAAGAAGAATAAACGAAATGACAGAAAATCAAAACAGTACGGAAAATTATTTTGCCTCATCAGACAACAAGCCCATTGTAGCCATGGGAATACTCCTTGGCTTGCTTTTCGTGTTGTGGCTCATCTCTTCCATATTTTCAGATCAGGGCAAGTATCTGACGCCTCATGAGTTTGCGGACAATGCGCACATTTTTGAATCTTTGGAAATAAATGCCTCAAGTGCCATTGTGTATGACATTCTTCGTGGAGAATTTTTGTTTGAAAAAGCCGCCGATGAAGTAATGCCTCTCGCTTCAATCACTAAAGTCATGACCGCTTTGGTTGCAAGGGAGATTGGCGGAAAAGAAAAAGCTATCATCACCAGGGAAGCGATATACATGGAAGGGGACAGCGGGCTTTTGCTCGGCGAGACATGGGACATATCTTCTCTTATGGATTTTAATCTCCTCACTTCTTCAAACGATGGCACGAGGGCTGTGGCAAGCGCTCTGGGAGCCTTTATAGGCGATACCGAAAGTCTGCCTCCGGAGGAATATTTTATCCAGAGGATGAACACAAGAGCGGCGGAAATCGGGCTTGATTCCATGCGTTTCTACAATGATACGGGCCTTGATTTGAGTTATGATACTGCAGGGGCGTTTGGATCGGCGAGAGATCTGGCCAAGCTCTTCGCTTTCATTCTTGAAAACGACGATGGGCTTCTATCCGCTACCCGCTACGAAGAGGTTCGCCTGTCTTCGGAGCAAATGGCCCATCTGGCGCGCAACACTAATCGTCTTGCCGCTTCTCTACCTAGCCTCATAGGAGGCAAGACGGGCTTTACCGATCTGTCCGGCGGCAACCTGGCAGTGGTGTTTGATGCCGGTATCCAGCGGCCGGTAGTGGTAGTGGTGCTCGGCTCCGGAGCCGATACCAGGTTTGACGATGTGGCTCTGCTGGTCGAAAAAACGCTTGAATATATAAAACAATGATAGACGACATAGTAAAAATTTTTATTCCGGCCGTATCCACTTTCATTATCGGCATATGCATAGCTCCGATAGTCTCCGGTTTTTTGTATAAATATAAATTTTGGAAAAAGAAAGCCGGCAAAATAACCCCTGACGGCAAAGAAGCCGTGATATTCAAATCAATACACGAGCAAAAAGAGGTTGGCACGCCGCGTATGGGAGGAGTGATTATCTGGGCTTCGGCGGCTATCACCATGCTTGGCATATGGGTACTGGCATACCTTACCGGCGATGATATTTTTATAAAACTCGATCTCATCTCCAGAAACCAGACCTGGATTCCGCTCTCAATACTTCTCCTGGGTGCTTTTGTCGGACTGATAGACGACTATCTGGAAATACGCGGCGGGGGAGGAAACTATGCGGGCGGCCTGTCTTTGCGAAAAAGGCTCTTTCTTGTGGCCGCCGCAGGCCTCTTTTGCGGCTTCTGGTTTTACGAAAAGCTCGAAGTGTCCTCAATCGGCATGCCGGGGCTGGTTGGCAACCTGGAGTTGGGGTGGCTTATAATACCGCTTTTTGCTTTGGTAATGATGGCTGTCTATTCGGGCGGAGTGATAGACGGCATTGACGGACTTTCGGGCGGCATATTTGCGGCCACATTTGCCGCATACGCGGGCATCGCTTTTTACCAGCAGCAGATAGACCTCGCTTCTTTCTGCCTGGTGGTCGTGGGCGGCATACTGGCGTTTCTTTGGTTCAATATTCCTCCGGCGAGATTTTATATGTCCGAGACCGGCAGCATGGCCCTTACCATGACACTGACCGTAGTTGCTTTCATGACGGATACCCTTGGCAACGGATACGGGCTCTTGGTGCTTCCCGTGATAGCATTGCCACTCGTCATTACTTCCGGTTCTGTGGTGATACAACTGCTGTCAAAGAAGTTCAGGGGAAAAAAAGTATTTCTGGTCGCTCCGGTGCACCACCATTTTGAGGCCATAGGCTGGCCGGCTTACAAGGTGACTATGCGGTATTGGATTGTGGGTATTATTTGTGCCATTCTTGGCGTAGTGCTTGCATTGGTAGGATGATATGAAAAAGAGCATAGACCGCCGACTTTTGTTGATAATAATAATCCTGACTGTCGGCGGGTTTTTTATTTTTTCCTCGGCTTCTCTGGGATTGCTTGCCAAGGATAGCGTCAAATACTCAAACGTTATTTTTTCACAAACTTTCTTCGGAGTTTTTCTCGGCACAGTTGCGGCCATTGCTCTCTCGCGCACGTCCTATGAAAAGTTTAGAAACTGGGCTTTGTGGTTTTTTCTCGGCTCACTGCTTCTTTGCCTGTGCGTTTTTATACCCGGCCTCGGCATGACCCACAACGGCGCCACAAGATGGATAGTAATATTCGGCCAGTCATTCCAGCCTTCCGAATTGCTCAAGATCTCTTCGGTTATGATGCTTGCGGCCTGGATATCCGCCATAAAAGATAAAGTAAAAACCTTCAAATACGGCACCCTGCCCTTGATGGTAGTTATTGCGCTGTGCGGCATAGTGCTTCTCGCTCAGCCTGACACGGATACTTTCGTTATCATCGTTGCCGCTTTGGGGGCAATATATTTGGTGGGGCAGGGGAGGTGGAGGGATATCGCCGTCTTAGCTCTTATCGGCATATTGGGCATATCGGTACTTGCCGCAACGAGGCCTTATATAAAGAACAGACTTGCAACCTTTATCAACCCCTCGGCAAACAGTCTGGGGGCGGGTTTCCAGATTCAGCAATCGCTCATAGCCGTGGGTTCTGGAGGGCTTTATGGAAGGGGTTTCGGGCAAAGTATTCAGAAGTTTACATACTTGCCGGAGCCCATAGGAGACTCTGTGTTTGCTGTGGCCGCAGAAGAGTTCGGTTTTGTCGGAGCCTCGGCAATCGTTCTTGCTTTTGTGGCCTTTGGCGTACAGGGACTTAAAGTGGCTTCCAGAGTGGAAGATGTCTTTGGCAAACTGCTTGCGGTTGGCATAGTGGTACTTGTTATGGCCCAGGCTTTTGTAAACATAGGTTCAATGATAGGCCTGGTGCCGCTTGCCGGAGTGCCACTGCCTTTTATCAGCCACGGCGGCACGGCTCTCTGCGCCTTGCTTGCCCAAATGGGTATTCTTTTGTCCATTTCAAGAAATGCCTCCAAAAAGGTAAAATAGCCCTGGGCGGATAATGTATAATGCTAGAGATATGAAAATCCTTATGACAGGCGGCGGGACAGGGGGGCACTTTTACCCCATCATCGCCGTGGCGGAATCCATAAGAGAGCTTACCAAAAAGTACAAACTGGTGGGAGTGGAGCTTTTTTACATGTCGTCTCATCCCTACAACTCCGGTACTTTGTTTGAGCACGACATCACTTTTATAGGAACCTCGGCCGGGAAAATGCGCCGGTATTTTTCTATTCTCAATTTTTTTGATATTTTCCGCACTTTTTTCGGAGTTATAAAATCCGTATGGCAGCTGTTTTCGATTTATCCTGACGTAGTTTTTGGCAAGGGAGGCTATGCCAGTTTTCCGGCTCTCATGGCCGCAAGGATTCTTGGTATTCCGGTTGTGATACACGAATCTGATACCGTGCCCGGCAGAACAAACATGTGGGCGGGGAAGTTTGCCAAGCGTGTGGCGGTGTCCTATCCGGAAACAGCCAGATACTTCAAGCCGGAAAAGGTTGTATTTACCGGCCAGCCGGTGCGCAAAGACATAGCTCATCCTCTCAAAACCGGCGCCAAAGAGTTTTTGAGGCTTGAGGATGCCGCGCCGGTGCTTTTGGTATTGGGCGGATCTCTCGGAGCAAAAGCCATAAATGACTGCATATTGTCCGCTTTGCCCGAACTGGTGGAAAAATACCAGATAATCCACCAGACCGGCAAATCCAATTTTGAAGAAGCAAAGATGACCGCCGACTCGATGCTTCTGACCAGTGCTTTCAAAGATCGCTACAAGCCTTTTGGATATCTCAACACCCTGTCCATGCGCATGTCCGCCGGAGCGGCCGATTTGGTCATCACCCGCGCGGGGTCCGCTTTGTTTGAAGTTGCCGCCTGGGGCAAGCCGTCTATCGTTGTCCCGCTGAGAGAATCAAACGGTGATCATCAGATAAAAAACGCTTATGCCTATGCCAGAACCGGCGCGGCCATGGTTATGGAAGAAAAGAACCTTACTGCGCACCTTTTGATATCTGAAATAGACAGGATTATGGAAGACAAGCAGATAGCGGAGGAAATGAGCCAGGCGACCGCGAAGTTTTTTGATATTCGCTCGGCGGACAAAATAGCGGAAGAAGTGGTAAAAATTGCCATAACCCACGGCAAAGGAAGGCGACAAAAGAAAAGCAAAAAAGAGAGCGTACCTGCCACAGAAGAAGCGGCTGCGCCGACTCAGAGCTCAGAAGAAAATGCCAGAGACTTGACCCTGATAGCACAGGAATCGGCGGACAATACCGTCATGGAAGACTCCATTGCGGGCGAAGAGAACACGACAAAATAATGATGAAAATGTATAAAAAACCGGTTGTGCGTATGGCGCCATCGCCCACAGGGACGCTTCATATCGGCACTGCAAGAACAGCCTTGTTTAACTTTTTGTTTGCCAAAAGATACGGCGGCAAGTTCGTGATGAGAATAGAGGACACCGACAAAGAGAGATCAAAACCGGAGCACGAAGAAGACATTATTTCCGGCTTGAAGTGGCTCGGTCTTGAGTGGGATGAGTTTTACAGGCAGTCGGAGAGAGGCGATATATATGAGGGTCACATCCAAAGACTTATTGATTCCGGCGCGGCTTACATATCAAAGGAAGAAAACTCCGGAGAAGAGGGGAAGCGCAGTGAGGTGATACGTTTTCGCAATCCCGGGCGGGAAGTGGTCTTTACCGATCTGGTGAGAGGAGAAATAAAATTTGATACCGCAGAACTTGGCGATTTTGTGATAGCCAAAAGCATCAATGAGCCTCTGTATCACTTGGCGGTAGTGGTGGACGACATGGAAAGCGGCATCACTCATATAATTCGCGGCGAAGATCACATTTCAAATACGCCGCGGCAGATCCTTATACAGGAAGCGCTTGGTGCGGACAGACCGGAATATGTACATCTGCCCCTGATACTTGGGCCGGATCGATCAAAGCTTTCAAAGAGGCACGGTGCTACAGCTCTATCTTCTTATCAGGACAGGGGTTTTCTGCCTCAGACAATGACAAACTATATCGCCATGCTGGGCTGGAATCCGGGCGTGGAAAAAGAGATATATTCGCTTGAGGAATTGCAGGAAATATTCAATCTGGAGCAAATACAAAAGCACGGAGCGATTTTTAACGAAGAAAAACTTTTATGGATGCAGAAAGAGCACTTGAGAAGCCTGCCTATTGCCTTGCAAACAGAATATGTCTTGAATGCTTTTGCAAAAAGCGGCAAGGATGTTTCGGCAATGACGGGAGACAAAGGAAGCATAACTCTTTCTGTTACTGAAAGGTATTACACTGTTCAAGATATTGTTGAAGCGGCCGGGGCAGGGGAGTTTGATTTCTTCTTCGGCAAACCTCAATACACCGGAGATATACTGCTCTGGAAAAAGCAGGAAAAAGGCAACGCCTTGGCCGCTCTCAAAAAAGCTCTGGAAGTTATCGCGGATGCTCCTTCATGGGAAAAAGGATCTCTGCAGGAGCTTGTTATGCCGGCGGCCGAAGATTTTGGCCGGGGCAATTTTTTGTGGCCTTTGCGAGTGGCTCTGTCCGGCAGGGAAAAATCGCCCGATCCTTTTACCCTCTTGCACATATTTGGAAAAGAAGAGAGTTTGGATAGAATAGGGAGAGCGATTGCCGGTCTGGCGGAGTAAAACAAAAAGACGATGAAGAAAAAAATTTCATTATCATTACTGTCTTTGTGTTGTCTCGCGATACTTTTTTCATATACCGTTGCGCCCTACCACGAATCACTGAAGGCTCTCACTGTTAGCGAGCTTCAGTCAATGATAGACGCCAAGAGCAAGGAACGGCAGGAACTTGAAGAAGAAAAACGCAGGCTGGAGTCTGTCATTGCCACAACGGCCCAGGAAGCCCAGACCCTTCAGAGCGCCGTCAGGTCACTTGATAACACCATTTCCAAACTCAATAACGACATCAAGATTACCCAGACAAAAATAGGCGCTACAGAATACGACATCACCCGTCTTGGTATTTTGATAGAGGAAACGGAAGCTTCAATTTCTGTCGGGAGGGAAGCGGTGGCGGAGAGCCTGAGAAGACTTTATGAAGCGGGGGAGTCTTCCCTCATAGAAACAGTGCTTTCAAACCAGACCCTGTCCGAGGCTTTTGACGGAACACAGAGTGCCAGCCGTTTCCAGGAGGAGCTTAGGAGCCATATAGCGGGCCTTCGCGAATCCAAAAGCATAATGGAGGGCCGTCAAAAAGAGTCTGTAACTCAAAGGGCCATGCTTTCCGAATATCAGACAGACCTGCGCGACCAGCAGCAGGTGGTGGCCCAAAACCAGACAGCCAAGAAAAATCTGCTGGAAGAAACCCAAAGCAGAGAGGCCGAGTACAGGGCCATGCTAAATCAAATAATAGAAAGAGGTCGGCAATTCGAGCAGGAGCTTTTTGAATATCAAACCCAGCTGCAATATATCCTTGATCCGGCGAGCATCCCTAGGGCAAGATCCGGCGTGCTTTCCTGGCCCTTGGACTCGGTATTCATAACCCAGCGCTTTGGCGCCACGGTGGATGCCAAGAGGCTTTATGTGTCGGGCACCCACAACGGCATAGACCTGAGAGCTACCATGGGTACTCCTGTGAAGGCGGCTCTCTCCGGAGTGGTGTCGGGAGTCGGCAACACCGATGACCAGCGCGGTTGCTACTCCTATGGCAGATGGATCCTCATAGACCACGGCAACGGTCTGTCTTCTCTCTACGCGCATCTTTCGGCCTCCAGGGTTACCAAGGGCCAGGTAGTGGCAACTGGCCAGGTTATAGGCATGTCAGGCGGCCAGCCGGGCACGCCCGGAGCCGGCTATTCCACCGGGCCTCATCTGCACTTCGGGCTTTACGCCACCGAGGGTGTTGAGGTGAGCCGATATGTCTCCAGCAGTTTCTGCAAAAACGTGGACGTGCCTCTTGCTCCGCCTTCGGCATACCTTGACCCCATGTCATATTTGCCGCCGCTCTGATATAAGTGATAAAATGACTCCGATGATCCGAAAGACTCCCGGCAACGAAAAAGGCTTCATAGAGACCATCATACTTTTGGTCATAGCTTTTCTTATACTGAAATATTCTTTTGACTTTGACATAATCGCCACCTTAAAAAACGAAGGCATCGGCGGCGTACTTTCAAAAGGTTTTGGCGTAATAAAGCATATCTATACAGAATATATTTCCCGCATGGTAAGCTACTTGTTTGACCTGTTTAGAACCAGTCCGAATCCGCCGACCACATAACAGTCAGAAAGAGAGAACAAACCGCATGAACGGAAAGAAAGTACTATTTTTTATATTATTGCCTTTGTACGGCCCTCTGTATCTATTTCTCAACAAGACCGGAGAATGGTGGGAAGGTTTACTTGATTAGCCTGTGTTTAATGTCGTGTAATCTATATTGTGCGACATGGTGTGGGGAGAGCCTGTAAAGTTATCCCCAACCGGCAAAATCGGTTATAATGGCGGGCACTATGAAAAAAATAAATTCCTGGACGATTGGTTTTGGCGTGCTTCTTATCGGGGCCTTGGCGGTAATCGCTTTTTCCGGAAAAGGGGCCGGCGGAGGGGTTTTGACGGGAGAGGCGGCCCTCCTCTACCCCGTGGAGGCGGGAGAGCATACCAAGGGCGCGGAGAACCCTGTGGTAACTTTGGTTGAATACAGCGACTTCCAGTGTCCGGCCTGCGCCGCGTACGCGCCCGTAGTGGCACAGCTTATAGCAGAGTTTAGCGACAGCCTCGCTTTGGTATATAGACACTTCCCTCTTAGAGCGATACACCCCAACGCCGAGATGGCCGGACGCGCGGCGGAAGCGGCCGCAAAACAGGGTGCCTTCTTTGCCATGCACGATGCCCTATTTGCCACCCAGTCCGAATGGTCAAGAATGCCCAACCCGCAAGCCACTTTCGTCTCCCATGCTGAACTGCTAGGCCTTGATGCCGAGCGCTTCCTTGAAGACATGAAATCAGACGAGGCCGGAAACGCCGTGGCCGAAAATGAGAGACAGGCCCGCGCCATGAGGCTAAGCGGCACCCCGACCTTCTACCTCAACGGCAGGCTTATAAGCAACCCTGCCTCTTACGAAGCTTTTCGCGCCCTCATAGAAGCGGAAATAGCCGCCGCCAACTAATATGCAAGACAAAAAGAAAGCTATTCTTCTGATAGCCCTTATTGTCCTGTCGGGCCTCGGTTTTCTGGACTCGCTCTTTCTCTCCGTTGAACATGCAAGAGGCGTTATTCCCCCCTGCGACCCGCGCTTCAAGTGCGACGTGGTAACCACCAGCGAATATTCAAAGCTCTTCGGTATCATCCCCCTGCCCTATCTGGGGCTGGCCTACTACCTGACAATCTTCGTAGGCTCTATCCTGCTCAAGGAAAGGCCCGGCTTGGAGAAAAAGATTGCCAACGCCCTGCTTGCCGTATCGGGAATGGGCCTCGTAGCCTCCTCGTACTTCACCTACATACAGGCAATGATTCTTGAGGCCTGGTGTCCGTACTGCATTGCCTCTGCAGTTTTTACCACCCTCTTTTTCCTGACGGCGCTCTTTTTCCGGAAGTCCCTGCAAAAAACAGACACACAAAAACCCTTCGCCTAAAGCGAAGGGTTTTTGCTCTGCTCTCTATTTACGGCAAAGCCGTTGAGGGCAATTTAGCGAGCCATGGCGATTTCCGCCTTAGCCCAACAGGGGGAGGAAGAAAGCCAAGGGCGAGCACCTTCCCTCTCATAGAGGTATCGGGCATAAGCCATGTTTCCTTCCAAGGTGTGAACGTCATACCCAAGCTTTCGTGATGTCTCAAGGTGATACCATTCGTTGATCTGCATCACACCGACATCGTAGGAGTTGACCTCGCCACGCAATATCCTTCCTGTTCTGTTGTCAATGTGTCTGAACCGTGATTCACAGTAGGCCACTCTAACCATAACCGGAATATCTGCAAAGTACTCTTCTACTGACTCCTGCACGGTTTTTGGCTTGTTCTCTGCCTTTTCCACTACCGCGACCGGCTGAACCGATACCGGGGTGGCAGAACTGACAGCTCCGGCATTAAACCCGGAAACAGCCGCAAGCAATCCAATCGAAGCTAAAGATAAAATAAGCCTTTTTCTTAGATGGTAAACCTCTCCCAAAACAAAAGCCCAGCGACTACTGGACTTATCTCTATTGTAGCAAACTTCAAAAAGAAAGTCAAGTGATGAAATTGTCTTTCCACCTATAATACGGCTCTACAAAGCCCTATTATTGCCATTACCAAACAACAAATTTTGGGGCTTGTCCAAGGCCTCCCCTGCCCTACCCACCGGATGGCCCGCAATCCGGCAAAAGTACCAAAATAGGCACCCTTTCCAAGCGCCGTGCGGGGCAAAATCACTCTAATCCGGGGCAATTGCTGGCCGGAGTATAGCCTCTAAGCCTCGCTTCGGCCGCCGTTTTGAAATAAATCTTGTTCTCTTCTTTTATTTGCTTGGCTCCGGAACACCAGGTGAAGTGGTATCTCGCGCCGGACTTTGAAGCCACAATATCCCCAAGTGCCACGGGCGCACTTGCTCCGGCAGACCCTCCGGCCTGCTGTGCCCCTCCTATGCGGCTCTCATATACCGAGACCTGCGGCCGGCTCTCCTCATAAACTGATACCCTGCCCAGGCCAAATCCGGCGGTAAATATCAAAATAACAGCCAAAAATCTTGCCGCCCTTTCCAAAACGGGCTTATACGAGGAGGCCGGGGCAACAGGCTTTTCCAAGTCCTCGAGCCCCATATCCCCTTCCTCGGGCAAATCTCCCATACCCGCAAAGCTCTTGATTTTTGACCATTGTTCCTGTATCATACTTACCCGTATTCTAGCAGGAAAATATATAATATATGGCAACAAAAAAGGCCGCCGGAACAAGTAAGAACGGCCGAGATTCAAATCCGAAATACCTGGGCGTCAAAGTAAACCCCGGAGCCTATGCAGGCGAGGGCGCTGTTTTGGTGCGCCAGAGAGGCACAAACATAGTCCCGGGCGAAAACGTAGGCCTTGGCAATGATCACACCCTCTTTGCCCTAAAGGGAGGCATCGTGCACAGGGGCACCAAGAGGTTCACCCATTTTGACGGCACAAAAAAGAACAAGACCGTCTTTCATGTAAGGTAATTACCCTTCTCCCAAAAGAAAACCCCCGGCTTAGCCGGGGGTTTTCTTTACTCTGCCTCTACCACTAGCTTCAAACTGCCGGTTATATTGCCGTCAGATACCTTTATGGTGTGTTCACCCGTAGTCTTTACCGACCCCTCAAGCACGATCATCTCCGCCGGAATATCCACGCCGACAGACTGCTGTATGGCATCGGTGATGTCCTGGGCCTTTATGGAAGCAAAAAGATGCCCCTCTTTGTTGGCTTTGGCTTTTATCATCGCCTCCCTGCCCTCCAGGCTTTTCACATTGGCTTCCAGAAGCTTGGTGTTTATTTGCTCTTTGGCCGCACTTTCCGCCTTCATGGCATTCACATTGGCAAGGTTCTTATCTGTTGCCGGAATCGCGTATTTGCGCGGTATAAGCATGTTCATGGCATGTCCGTCCGACACATCCACCACATCAAACTTCCTTCCTATTTTGGGCACGTTGGCCATCAATATAACTTTCATATATGGGTATTAAAGCAGTCCGGCCCTCTTTTAGTCAAACTTTTATTGGTTGCTCCTCCTCTCCGCCCTTCTCTCCTCCCAAAAAGCAGTGTCCAGGAGCAGTTCCACGGCCCTGTTTCTGGCTCTGTCCACCCTTGGCCCGTCGTCAGTGTTCCTTGGCACCTCTATATCCGGAGTAAGGCCTCCTTCAGATATGGAAACTTTTCCGGGAGTGAGCCATTTTGCAATAGTTACTTTGAGCGAAGTTTCGGGAGTGATTTTCACCAGCTCCTGCACCGAGCCTTTGCCATAAGTCTTGCTGCCCACCAGCACGGCAATGCCGTATTCGGAAAGGGCGCCCGCCAATATTTCCGAAGCGGAAGCCGATCCCCCGTCAATCAGCACGGCCATCTTGAGCCTGTCTGTAAACACATCATATCCCTTGCTTCTATAAACCACCTCGTCTTCATCTTCGCCAAAGTCTTCTATGACCACGGGCCTCCCCGGAGGCAAGAACCAGCTTGCCATGTCAATTGATGCCTCCAAATAGCCGCCGGGATTGCCGCGAAGGTCAAGGATTAGCTTGTCAGAACCTGTCTGTATAAACTCGCGCAAAGCGTTGCGGAACAAGTTTGGAGAGACGGCAGAGAAGTTATAAAGCTCAATGACAAAGACCCTGCTCTCCGGCAAAAGAGAAGTAGTGATGGTGGGTATCTCTATGGTTTCTCTCATCACCGAAACCGATAGGGGCTCTGCTTCGCTCTGCCTCAAAAGAGTGAGTTCAACGCTCGTGCCGCGGCGGCCGCGGATAAGAGCCACCGCTTCCTCCGTGGACATGCCCATGGTTGAAGCCGCGTCTATCCTGGTAATGATATCCCCGGCCTGAATACCGGCCCTGTATGCAGGAGTGCCCTTGAGAGGCGCAACCACCGTTACCACCCCGTCCCTGGTGCTTACCTCCATGCCCACGCCGTCAAAGTTGCCGCGCACGTCGTCTTCAAATATCTCCGACTGGGTCGGCGGCAGGAAAACCGTATAAGGATCCTTGTAAGCCGCGGCAAGGCCTTGTATCGCACCCCAAAGCTTGTCCTGGTCGGACACCCTATCGGAAGCTCCGCCGGTTGATACAAACTTTCTTTCCAAAATGTTCCAGGCGTGCCAAAAAGGAGAGAAGTCTATTCTGGTGGCGCCGGAGGCATCTGTGTTTTCAAACACCATCGGCACAGCCGTGCGCACGCGATATTCCCCCATGGAAAAGCCCAGGAGAAATGTCCCCGCAAGCACCATCAGGGTTACAACGCTTAAAATTATATTTTTTGAGGACTGCACGAAGGACATTATCGCACAAACTTTTCCGCACACAAAATAAGTTGCAAACACCCGCCTTTCCCGCCGTGGTATAATGCCAGCCAACATGCCGGATATACGATTTTTCAACTCTCTAAGCGGAAAAAAAGAGCCTTTTTCCGTACCGGAAGGAGAAAAGGCCAAGCTCTACCACTGCGGCCCGACCGTGTATGACTTTGTACACATAGGCAATTTGCGCTCCATCATATTTGCCGACACCATCAGGCGCTCGCTTGAAACTCTTGACATAAAGACCGAACAAACCATAAACATCACCGACGTAGGGCATCTCTCCGGAGACACAGACGAAGGCGAAGACAAAATGACCAAAGCGCTTTTGCGCGAAGGCAAGCCGCTCACCATTGAGTCAATGCTTGAGCTTGGCACTTTCTACATGGAGAGATTCAAAGAAGACACAGCGGCAATAAACGTCTTGCCGCCCCACCATCTGCCCAGAGCTTCCGGCTCGGAATACATAAGCGAAGACCTCTCCATCATCCAGAAACTTCTTTCAAAAGGCCTGGCATACGAGACCAAAGATGGAGTCTATTTTGATACGGAAAATTATCCGGAATATGGCAAACTCAAAGGCGTACCGGCGGTGGAAAATGACGCACCAAAACCCAAAGACAAAAAAAATTCCCGCGATTTTGCCCTGTGGAAAAAAAATGCCTCCATCGGTTTTGAAAGTCCCTACGGAAAAGGTTTTCCAGGCTGGCATATAGAGTGCTCGGCAATGTCCATGAGAACGCTCAAGACAGAGACTCTGGATATTCACTCCGGCGGCATAGACCTTGCTCCCATACACCACAACAACGAGATAGCCCAGTCCGAAGGTACCACAGGAAAACCCTTTGCCAGATTTTTTATGCATTCTGGCTTCGTAAATATGGGCATGGAAAAAATGGCAAAGTCTGTTGGTAATGTAGTGAGACTCAAAGATATCACCGAAAAAGGCTTCCATCCTCTCTCCTTGCGCTTTCTTTTCCTCATGGCCCATTATCGTACGCCGATGGAGTTTTCCTGGGAGTCTCTTGAAGCAGCGCAATCTTCTCTTGAGAAAATAGTGCACAACTTTGCTCTTACGGGAGAGGCATCTCCCAATCCCCGCCTCAAGGAATATCTGGCAGATGACCTCAATACACCCCAGGCCATAGCCGAGCTAAACAGCGGCACTATAGATGCAGACTTTATGGAAAAAGCTCTTGGCATTCCCCTATCTTTACTTGCGGAAGAAGCCAAGAAAACCACGCCTGAAATAGAGAGCTTATTGAGCGAGCGCGAACTATCAAGAAATAACGGCGATTTTGCCATGGCAGATGAAATCAGAGACAAAATAAGCTCCCTTGGATATGTCCTTTTTGATGCCCCCTCCGGTACTTACACCTTAAAAAGGCTCAGCTTCTAAATCCACACCATAAACACACCTTTTCCCACTTTTGCCTATTGGAAACTATTGGCCAGGCAGTCTATAGTTTGGGTATGAGAGATCCCATATCAAACATCCGTATTCCGCCCCAAAACCTGGATGCGGAAAGGGCACTCCTCGGCTCCATAATGCTTCGTCCGGATACGATGTACGACATCTCGGACATTGTGGTGGAAGAAGCTTTTTATGCCGACAAGCATCAAAAGATTTTTGGCATCATGTCGGAGCTTTTTTCCGCACGCGAGCCCATAGACATAGTATCCGTATCAGACAGGCTAAAATCAAAAAATCTCCTTGATTCCGTTGGAGGCAACCAATACTTGGCCGAACTTTCGCAAACCGTGCCCACCGCCTCAAACGCCAAGCACTATGCCGAGATAGTGCAAAAAAAATATATGATGCGCATGCTCATAGACGCGGCGGATCATGTAACACGCCTTGGCTTTGGCGAAGATCACGACCTGGAAGTAATTCTGGATGAAGCCGAGAAAAAAGTTTTTGAGGTAACGCAGAAGCAGACCATCAATCAGCGCTTCCAGGAACTGCGCCCGCTCCTTATAGAAGCTTATGACCGCCTGGAGAAGCTCTCCCAAAACCCGGGTGATCTGCGCGGAGTGCCTTCCGGCTTCAAAAACCTGGACAACATACTTGCCGGCTTCCAGCCTTCCGACCTCGTCATAGTGGCCGCCAGGCCTTCCGTGGGTAAGACCGCTCTTGCTTTGGATATCGCCCGCCGCACGGCGGTAGAGCACGACACTCCAGTAGGCATCTTCTCCCTTGAAATGAGCTCCCAACAGCTGGTAGACAGAATAATGGCCGCCCAGTCGCGCCTGGACTCCTGGAAACTGCGCCGCGGAAAGATACAGGGAGACGAGTTTGTAGCTTTGCGCAATGCCCTGGACGAGCTTTCCCGCGCGCCCATCTACATAGACGACAAGCCGGGCAACACAGCCATGCGCATGCGCTCGGCCGCGCGCCGCCTCAAGGCCGAGAAAGGTCTGAAGCTTCTCATCGTGGACTACCTTCAGCTCATGGCTCCCACCAACAGCAGAAGCTCCGACTCCATGGTGCAACAAGTTACAGAAATCTCCCGCTCGCTAAAAAACCTTGCCCGCGAGCTAGAAATTCCCGTCATCGCCCTCTCCCAGCTCTCAAGAGACGTGGAGAAGCGAGGCGGCGAACCAAGGCTCTCCGACCTGCGCGATTCGGGTTCCATCGAACAGGATGCGGACGTGGTCATGTTTATACACGGCGAAGACAAAAAAGACGAGCACAACCGCCGCGACCAGTTTACCGAAAAGAAAATAATAGTGGCCAAGCACAGAAACGGCCCTGTGGGGAGCGTGCACTTCAAGTTTGACAACAACAAGACCAGTTTTGTTGAAATAGACAAAAGCAACTACAATAGCCACGAGAAAGACATAAACGCCGTCTAAAAAATCCACCATGTCTCCCATTGATAACCTTGAACTTTTATTGAGAGAGTTGCCCGGCATCGGCCCCCGCCAGGCCAAGCGGTTTGTATATTTTCTCCTCAAGCAAGATCCCCGATACCTTGACTCGCTTTCAAAACTCATCGCTTCCATAAAGACTGACACAGTGTCCTGCGCCGCTTGCCGCCGCTTCTTCTCCAGAAAAGAAGGAGCGCAAAACACATGCCATATTTGCCTTGATGAATCGCGCGACAGAAGCACTCTCATGGTGGTGCCTACGGACGCGGACTTTTTGCGCATAGAAGAAAGCGGCGTTTTCAAAGGACTCTACTTCGTGCTCGGAGGCAACATCTCCGTTACAGCCAAAGAGCCGGAGAAAAACATCCGCTCAACCGAGCTATTGAGGCGGGTGGAGGTGCTATCCCCTGCTCTAAATGAAATAATCCTCGTTTCCGACATGACACCCGACGGCGAAGCCACAAACGAGGCCATACACGACATCCTGAAGCACGGCAAGTCTTCAAAAGACAAGAAAATATCCGTATTGGGACGCGGCCTATCCACAGGCTCCGAGATAGAATATGCCGACACCGACACCCTCAAAAACGCTCTGGTAAACAGGAAGATGTTATAATAGGAACATGATAGAAAGAGAATTTGAGGGCCTAAGGCCGGAGCAAAATATACCCATAAGCGAACTTGACCCGGGTGTTGGCCGGTTCCATTTTGATTCACACGAAAGAGAAGATCTCATGTCCGGCCGCAAGGACGGCAGGAAGTGGACAGAGCGAGAAATAGAAGACGAAGAAGTGAGAATAAGCAACAACATAAACCAAGAGAACAATCGCCGGGCCGCATAGTAAAAACCCCAAGCCTAAGGCTTGGGGTTTTTACTACTTGATAGACTCTATTAGTACATCAAAATACTCCTGTCTGTGTCCGTTCTTTTTGTGATAGCGGCTCTTTTGCTTGTATTTTATAACTATCACCTTGGCGCCTCGGCCTGCTTTCGTTACTGTGCCGGATACCACAGCCTTGTCCAAGAAAGGCATGCCCACCTCGGCACTCTCTCCCTCTCCCTTTAGCATCACTTTATCAAAATTGACTTTATCCCCCTCGTTGAGGCCAACTATTCTCTCAATACGTATAGTCTGGCCTTCCTCAACCAGATACTGCTTGCCTCCTGTCTCAACCACGGCAAAGGGGCCGCTTTGGGGGGCCTTGGCCTTCTTTACGGCCTTTTTGGGGGCCGCTTTCTTGGCCGCAGGGGCCTTCTTTTTTGCTGTTTTAGCTTCTGTCATGACAGGGAGATATTGTACTAAAAACCCTTATTTTTGCAAGGCCCCGGCCCCTTATTCTTCTTCCCTTTCCGGCTTCTCCAAAGTCTCCCCTGTCTCAAGAGACATCTTCTCTCCTGTCAGGCGAAAGATATCCTTGTCTATCTTCTTAAACTCCTTGCCGGCAAAATTGTACTGGTTTACGGCTGTCCCAAGGGCATTGCCGAGCTTTTGGTGGTACTCCTCGTACCCCTTTATGTGCTTGCCAAGCTCCCCCACCCTCTTCACAATATCCTTGGCTTTCTCTTCTATTTCCATGGCTTTGAGGCCCTGCAAAACGGTCTGGAGATAGGCCAAAAAGGAAGTGGGAGAAACAATTATCACTTTGTATTTTCTGGCCGCTCTTTCTATCAGGCTTTCCGTATCTTCCTCTATGGAGCCGACTTTGTTTACCAAAAGATCATAATAAATGGCCTCGTGCGGGATAAACATAAAAGCAAAATCCATAGTCCCCTGCTCCGGCTGTATGTATTTTGACGTCTCCACAATGCGGTTTTTAAGGTCGCTTACAAAGGTTTTCTCCATGCGCTCTTTTTCGGCCGGGTCGCTGGTAGAGGTGATGCGGTTGTAGTTTTCAAGGGAGAACTTGGAATCTACCGGAATAATCTTCTCCTTCACAAAGACCGCGGCATCCACAATAGTCCCGTCCGGAAAACCGTACTGCATCTGGTAGCTTCCCGTGGGCAAAACATTTTTCAAAAGAGTCTCAAGATAGTACTCCCCCAAAATCCCCCGCTGTTTGGGGTTCTTCAGCATATCCTGCAGGTTGTGAAGCTCTTCACTGAAAGACACCACCTGCCTGTTTGTCTCATCAAGCTTGGTCAGTCCTTCCGTCACTTCCTTTATAAGCTTCGCCGACTCGCCAAACTGCGCCCGCACGGAGTCATGCATCACCTTGGTACTCTCGGCCATCCTGTTGTCCAAAGACTTTGTAAGGCCCTCTATCTGATTTTGCAGAAGCACAAGCCCCTGGATGTCCGCGGCCTTCTCCCCTTTGCCCTTAAGCCTCAAAAAGAGGAAGGCATTGAGCCCCAGCAGAAGAAGCAGAAGTATTATTACAGCTATTTCCATGATGGTTATTATACCAGTATAATACCCCCATGCTTGAACAAAAAATCAAAGAAGACATAAAAGAAGCCATGCGGGCCAAAGACTCGGTGCGCCTCACCACCCTAAGAGGCCTCGTGTCCGGATTTACAAATGAGTTGGTGGCCAAAGGCATAAAGCCCAATGAATCCATACCGGATGAAGTGGCCGCCGCCGTTATAAAAAGAGCCGTCAAACAGCGCAAAGACTCCATAGAGCAGTTCAAAAAGGGCAACCGCAACGACCTTGTCGAAGCGGAAGAGACTGAATTGAAGATAATAGAAGCCTATCTCCCCGCCCAGATGAGCATTGAAGAAGTGCGCCCAGTGGTGGAAGCCAAGAAGCAGGAGCTTAGCATTGCCGACAAGAGCAAAATGGGCATGCTAATGGGCGCTGTCATGAA
Organism: uncultured Candidatus Saccharibacteria bacterium; assembly: GCA_964553285.1. Lineage (GTDB taxonomy): Bacteria > Patescibacteriota > Minisyncoccia > Phycocordibacterales > Zambryskibacteraceae > CAZKKF01. The sequence continues at coordinate 30,442 of CAZKKF010000004.1, forward strand.
AGAGCTCAAAGACCGCGCAGACGGAGACACGGTAAAGCAGGCTGTTGAAGAGTCTTTTTCCTAGCCTTATACCCCCTCTGTATTTCGCCTTTGCTAGATTAGCTAGAGTCTAGCGCCTAACAAGCTACCCCTCCCCCTATTTTCTTCTTGACTTTTTGGCCCAATTTGCTATAATTAGGGTTAGGAAAGTACACGTGTGCAACAACTCTCTTCCCACCACGGAGGCGGTATGCGCAAGGTACAGGCGGTTTCGGGAGTTCTCACTTTCTCCTATGAGAAGTGGGAGGAAGCCAAGACGTTTGCTCGCAAGATGAGCGAGCTTCTGCCCAACGAGATCATGCATCGGGCAACACGGCAGGCTGTTTTCCGTGTTCTCGACGTAAGGATCGAGGATGTGGAGGCCGTCACCAGCGCGCTGGACAAGGACCTTGCTTACGACACGCTCGCGCGTATCGGAAAGAAGGTCACTGCCGCCGCAGTTCCCCCCATCTCGGAGGCGAGAGAGGCATACATCCAGAGGTGCATCGACCTCGCCAATCGATAGCATCTCTGGTGTTTGCCAGAAGAGAAAACGGTTAAAAGGGGCGCCCGTACTCGGGCGCCCTAACCTTTCTTCATTTTTTTAATACACTTCCCTACTGCTGGGCACTCTGGATAGCAGAAAACTTTTTGGATATTTCTTCTTCCACTTCCGCTCTCGGTCGTCCGTATTTCAGGGCCGAAAGTTTTTTGATTGCGGATATGTCGGCGGTTTTTTCTGCAGACCATCTTCTGGTAGTAACATCAAAAGGAGACAGGGGCGACCCCTGCGACAAAAGACGCAAAGCGGCCCGGCCGTTTTCAAGGTTGGCCAGATCTTCAGCCGCAAAGCTTGGGGCAAACTGCTTGGCAAGGTATTCTGCGTCATCATTGCCCACGCGGAAGGCCACCATGGAACCCACGTTTCCGAAGACCGCATTCTTTATATCTTCCTCAAGCTGGCTTATAAACTGGTGTGCTACCGTGAGCGAGAGTTTGTACTTCCTGGCTTCCGACAAAATAGTCGAGATGGAGTTGGTCGTTATGTTTTGGAACTCGTCTATATAAAGATAGAAAGGTTCAATGTCTTCTTTTTTCATATCAACCCTGGAAAGGGCGGCCATCAGTATCTTGCCCACAATGATAAGACCGATGAGGTTGGCGTTTATGTCTCCCAATCGCCCCTTGGAAAGGTTCACCAAAAAGATTTTCTTGTTGTCCATAATCTCCCGCAGATTTATGGAAGATTTTTCCTGGGTTACTATCGGGCGCATGATGTCGTTTGCAAGAAAGACATCAAACTTGGAGGTAATGTAGGGCACCATGTTTTCAAGCTTGCCCTCTCCGCCGGCTTTTTCCGCAATCTCTCTCCAAAACTGCACCACGATAGGGTTCTTACAGCGCGAAAGTTTCAACTGCCGGAACTCTTTGTTGGACATCACCCTGGAAACGTCCAGCAGTGTGCATCCGGTCTCCGGATCTTCTATGACGAGCATGGTGGCATTGCGAAAATACTGCTCAAACATCGGCCCCATGGACTCCGGCGTGCCGCCATATAGCTTTTGGAAAATACTGAACAGCTCGTTTACCACAAAAGTTTTTTGCTCTGGCCTGTTTATGTCATATTCAAGCATGTTAAGAGCCATCGGGCGCTCGGTGTCGGCGGGATCAAAGTAGACCACGTCCTCCATCCTCTCCGGAGGCACGGACGCAAGCACTTCCTGAATGTCAGAGCCGTGCGGGTCTATCATGCAAATACCCTTGCCGGCCAAAACATCCTGCACCGCCATGTGCTTGATGAGGGTGGATTTTCCGGTACCCGTCTGGCCTATAAAGTACATGTGCCTCAGCCTGTCTTCGTCCGCTATTCTTACCTCCTTCTCTACGCCGCTGCCATTATTTACTCCCAAGACAACTCCGGTCGTAGAAAGCCCTGCGGGCGCCGGCACACGGCGGGACTTCACGGTCTTGAGCTCATGGGACACAGCCAGAGCCTCTGTATGGAAGTGAAAGATGCCGGTAATCTCGGCCAGGTTGAGGGGCATAATGTCCTCCTTGCCCGGTATGCGAAAAGAAAAAGCGCGAGCAAAGCGCTTGAGGTCTGCGGGCTTTACTCTTTTGAAAGCAAGAGAGTTGCCGCTTTGATCATTAAACTGCCTCAGGGCCGCTTCCATGTCGGAAAGTATCTGCGAAGACCTGTTCTTGCCCTTGCTTGAAGCCACCAGCCGCAAAGTTACCGGAGAGACCGGCCGCGAAAGTTTGCGCTCTATGGCTTCCATGGCGCGCTGTGCACCCTGGTCGGCTACCTTGCTCTCCATGGAGTCTTTGCCTTTGTCGTCTTTCTTTTTTGACGAAGAAAAAGCACCGGATATCTCCCTGAAGACCGTGCCGAGAAAGCCCTTGGGCTTGGGCAATACATCAGACACTTTGCCGCCTTTTTCCAGGCGCTCCATTTTGTGCCGGTACTCCTTGGTGAAGTTCGCATTTGGCGGCCCCACCAAGACCTGAATGCAGGCCGCCTCCCCCTCGGCTTCAAGCTTGCTGAAAGCGGCCAGGAGAAGGTTCATGGGGTCGCTGTCAAAGCTCTCATAAAGCCGAAGAGGCAAAGCGGGGTGTCTTTCAAGGGAAGCAGACGAGCACTCCGTGTATCCCCCTTCCACAAACACGTTGTGGTCGTTTGGCGACAAAGACAGCTCCGCTCCGGGGAAAATAGACCGGCACTGTTTTTCAAAACGATCCGCCAGAGCCTGAGGCACAGAGGCGTACATGGAAAACATCTCCACTCCCACAGGATTCACAATCTCAAAAACCACATAAGCCCTCTCTTCCGCAAGAGATGCATAAAGCTGTTCCATGCTGGATAGAAGCTCTTTGAGTGGCTTGTTCTCGTTTTCTTTCTTGGGCAGGCTTATCTCAAAAACAGTGCGCATGAGAGAGTCGTACATGGGGTCTTTTGAAGAAGCCTTGATGACATTACCCTCCCTCACGTACTGGCCCACGAAGCGGTGGAAGTCGTCCCCCAGATGCGGGTTGTTTAGCTTCTCCACCACGGCAAGGGCGTTCTTTATTCCCTTCTCCCTGGCCAGGGTCACAAGCTCTTCCATCTGCCTGTCGTGCGGCTCGGGCGACAGCTTAAGGACAATTCTTTGAACTTCTTCGGGGGTTATCGGTGCGGCCTGATGATTTGCAAACTGCTGTCCGGCGGCAGTGCCGTCTCCTTCCTGCAAACTGGGCAAAGGTGCGGGTGCGGGCGTCTCTTGTGCGGTTTCAAAATGCCCCTGTGTTTTTTCAAAGACGGCCGTGCTGTCGAGCGGCGCCTGTCCGGCAATGTTTTCTTCCTGCTGAATTTTCTCACCTGCCATTTGAGAGCATTATACCCTGGTTTCTTTCTGCAAACCCTGAAGTTTTCCCCTATTCAGTGTTTTGTCACCATCTTTGCCTACATAAAACCCATCCCAATCCACTCCAAGGTCTCACCTTGGAGTTATCCACAGGCTTTCATCCCAAGGTGAGACCTCCGGATGGAGCTGTTTTTGAATCAATTTTCTACTTGACTTCTCCACCCAACTATGATACAATGGGGGTAGGAGTGTAGATACCATGTCCTTTCTCAAGGAGCAGACCATGCGCCACATCAGGTTGTTTGTCCCCGTCCTGCTCGTCTTCAGCCTCGCCGGCTGCGACCAGTTCTTCGAACTGGACTACGAAGTAGTATTGGCCAACCGGAGTCCCGGAACGGTCATCTTCAACTTCGCCGGCAATGAGCGGTTCGAAGTGGCTGGGAACACCACCGTTCGCAAGAGCGTTAGTCTTCCCACTGCGTCCCGTAATTCAACGGGTCCGCAGAGTCCTTCGATCAGCCGCCCGGTGTCTGCCAACACGGCAGACGGCAGGATCACCAGGACGACAGAGTGCCAGTTCCAGCGCCGCCAGATCACCACCGTCGAGGTGGAACCCGGCTGGGACAACAGCGGCGGACACATCTACTGCCGCATGAGCTGGGATTGGTAAGTTCTTTCAAGCACCCCCGTAGGCTTCCGGCCTCTCGGGGGTGTTGTTCATTTCTGTATTTATATTTTCGCACCCTCTTTTCTCAAAAGTTTTATCTTTGTCTCCTCTCCACCGCGGTTGTAGTGCCCGGCCCTGCCATCGCTTCTTATTACCCTATGGCAAGGGATGTTTTTATCAAAATTGTTTTTCATCAGGCTCCCGACAGCTCTCCCTGCCCCGGGAAAACCGGCGAGCCTAGCTACCTCGCCATAAGATAGCGTCTCTCCTTTTGGTATCCCCGCCGCCACCACCTTACTCACTGATTTCGCAAACAGGGTTTCTTTCTTGGTTGCTTTTTTGTTTATTACCATTTGTCCATGATAACTGGAATTATATACCAAAATTTATCTATCAATCCTCATCTTGAAAAAGACCTCAAAAAGCTATATTATTTCCCCGTTCAGCCATACACAAGGCCCTATCGTCTAACGGTTAGGACATCGCCTTCTCAAGGCGGTAATCAGGGTTCGATTCCCTGTAGGGTCACCAATTAGAGTGTCAATTCAAGCACTCGACGAGAAGGGTGAAAAATATTATTAATTTATGATAAAACATAATTGCATGAAAAACAATTGGTTAAAAGTAGCAGTCTTTTTTGTTTTAGTGTTGCTTATTTTTTTGTACATTATTCAAAAAAATAAAAATGCACTCGAACTTGCGTGGGCAAACGAACCAGATCAATACGTGGTTTACACGTATCAGATAGGAGGTGCTGGAATTAGACAATTTCAATCTTCAGCAAATTACGTTACAGAACATGGATATTTAAACCCTATAGAAAAATATTCACAAGTTTCTTTTAATTCCCCTGCAGATTTGATGTGGGTTGATTGTGCTGACGGTTATATTGTTACAAGCTGTAGTTCCAATGATTCTCAAACTAGCTTTAATTCTTACAATAACATAAATATGTGTGGCCTATTGATAGACGAAAAACCGAAATCATCAATTCAATATACTTGTACAAAATCAAATCTTAGTCCGCCTGAAGGATATAAATTAAATAAGTAGTCTCATATACTAAAGAATCAGATATTTGTATTCCAAATATCATCTATACTAATATCTTGTATTCTCTTAAATTCATATTCTCCGCTTTTATAGAGGAAAAGCCTAAATTGCCCATTTAAGCAAGATCGATATGGGGCTGTTATAATATCCGTTAATATGTCGAAAATGCTTAATGGGGTGGTGCACCAAGTGCCAAAGGATTTGCGGGAAGCTGTTTCTTCTAAGAAAAAGCTTGTTGATATATGGAACACCCTCACTCCCCTAGCCCGCAACGGATGGATCTGCTGGGTGATTTTTGTCAAAAAACCGGAGACACGAGCACATCACATCAAGAGACTCCGTGAAGAAATAATGGGAGGCAAGCGCCGACCCTGTTGCTGGTCCGGTTGTCCCCATAGATAAAAACTTTCAAGGAAAACTAAAGTGGTTTGTAAGTGTGCTATCATTTTCCCGATGCGTATGAAGATAAATAAGGAATGGAAAGCTATTGCTGTCATGGTGGCGGCGCTTGCCATCATATTTACTCTTTTTTCTATCTACCACGGTGAAGACACTCGCGGCATGACCATTGAGCAATATATTAGAGAAAACATCTCCACCCTCTCCCCCAAAAAGGAAGTACTGGGTGGAAAGTTTTATGTCATCAGCCTAAGGGTTGCAGACGGAAGCGGCACGGTGGTCTACGAAGACGGACACATAGGCCTTAGAGCAAACTTCACTTACGAAATAGACAAGCGAGAAAGGCCGCGCGTAACAAGCTTTGTTATTGTGGAATAAGTTTTTATCTCCTGCTCCACTCATCATCCTGCCTGACCAAAAGCATTGAGGCTTTTTCCGGCTCTGCCATTATTTCTTTTACCACTCTCTCCATCCTCACACCCTGAGAGCCTTTTACCAAAACCAGGTCGCCGGGCTTTAGCATCAATTCAAGCTCCTTGCCCGCTTTTTGTGAATCTTCGTATTGAAATATATTTTTTTCCGAAAGGCCGGCGTTTAGAGCCCCTTCGGCAAAGCCTCTGGCTCTCACTCCCACCGTTACCAAAATATCAGCTACTTTGCCCGCCTCTTCTCCCAGCCTCTTGTGCTCGTCCACGGAGTACTTTCCAAGCTCAAGCATGTCTCCAAGCACCAGTATCACCCTCTTTGCAAAAGGCATGGCTTTTACGCTCTCCATAGCTTCTTCAAGAGCGAGGGGTGAGGAGTTATAAGAATCATCCACCAGAGTTGCCTGCTTCAGAGCGGGAATGATGCGCATCCTGCCCGGAGGAGGCACGAGGTCTGACAGGCCTTTTGCGGCCTCTCCTAGTGCAACGCCGGCCGCACTTGCCGCAGCAAGTGCGGCCGAACCCAAATACATAATCTGCCCGCCGCAAGTGCCGGACACGCCTATCTGCACCTTTTCGCCACCCGCATCCACCTCCATGGATACTCCGGTAGGATATTCAAAATCACCCTCTATGCGCGAGACTATCTCGTATCCAAAAGCCGAGAAGTCAGCCGGATTTTCCGCGCCAAAACTTATCTTCTTGCCGGCCCACTTTTCGGCCGCCTGCACCACTTCTTCATCGTCTTTGTTGTAGACCAAAACTCCGTCTTCCTTGAGCGAGTCTATGAGAAAAGCTTTTTCCCTGTAGACCTCTTCTGGAGAAGAAAAGAACTCCACATGCACAGGCACCTTGGAAAAAGCCGTGAATACCGCTATGTCGGAAGTGAGCCACGAGGAGAGGCTCTCTATATCTCCCGGCCTGTCGGCACCCACCTCAAGTACCAGCCACTCCGGATATTCACTTCTCCCCAGCACGAGTTTTACTCCGCGCCAGATGTTTGCAAGCCAGAGCACCGGATCATTCCAGGCATTGGGGCAGCCGAGTATGGTGAGGGGCACTCCTATCTCGCTGTTAAAACTCTTTTCGCTTTTGCGTACGGACACAGAAGACGAAAGAGCGGCATATATGGCATCCTTGGTACTGGTCTTGCCCACCGAGCCGGTAACGGCGATAACCTTGGGTTTGTACTTGGCAAGAGTCCGCTTAGACAAAAACGTAAGAATATGGATAACTGCCTTTTTTGATATTTGTTTCATCTTTTTTGTTTTGCGTGCAGCTGATTTGCCCTATCTGTCTGGAGGCACTTCATAGTAGTTTATCAGGAATCTGGTTATATCTAAAAAGCCGTGGGTCAGAGTCTCCGATGCGTAAGAAGCGCCCTTGGGGTGATAAGTAAAGAGAAAGACCAAAAACCTCGGTTCAAAAGCCGGAAAATAGCCAAAGAAAGAGTGCAGGTATTGGTTTTCATGGTAGCCGCCGGAGCTTGCTATTTGGGCAGTCCCTGTCTTTGCGGCAATGGAGTATCTGTCCATTTTGACCGTACCTCCCAGGAGAGCTTTGTCCACCACATGCACAAGCATCCTGGTAATCTCTTCTGAAGTTTCTTCCGATATCACTCTAGTACCCGGATTTGGCACTATTTTCTTTGAGCCGCCTATACGATAGTTGACGCTCTTGGCAAGCCTCGGCTCTATAAGCGTTCCGCCGTTTGCCAGAGCAGAAAGCGCCCGCACGGTCGCTATGGGCGTGGTGGCAATGCCCTGGCCGAAAGATGCCGTAGCATATTCAATGTCCCTGGGGCTGTTGAGGTTATCTATCAAGCCGTGCGCCTCGTTTGGCAGATCAATGCCGGTCTCGGAGCCAAGACCAAACTTCTTCATATAGTCGGCAAAAGCCTTGTTGCCCATTTTGCCCACAATAAAAGCCATGCCGGTATTGAGCGACTGATCAAGAGCCATCTGCATGGAGGCTTCTCCCCTACCGCGGCCGTCGTAGTTTGATATGGTGCGCCCGTTTACCGTTATGGAACCCCTGTCAAAATAAGTGGTATTGCGGGTAATGGCTCCGCTATCAAGGCCTGCCGCGATGGTAAGAGGCTTTATGATGGAACCCATTTCAAAAACGTTTTCAATCAGCTTGTTTTGGAAAATATCCAGACTCCTTTCCTTGCGCACATCGTTTGGATCAAAGGCGGGCTCTATAGCCATGGCGTATATTTCCCCGTTCATGGGGTTTATGACAATACCTCCGGTAAAGTCGGCATCCCATGTCTCGTCTATGTTTTTTAGCCTGTCCTCAAGGTACGCCTGCACCGAAGGCTCTATAGTGATAATCACATCCCCTTCAAGATCGCTGCCGGAAACCATGTCATTGATACCGGAAAATATCTCCACAAAAAAGTTCTTGTATACGGAGTCATTGTTGCGACCGAGCACATTTTCGTAATATCTCTCAAGGCCGTATCGTCCCGACAATTCTTCCTCTCCTCCATAGCCTATAAACCCTATGGCATGGGCGGCCAGAGAGTTGTTCGGGTAGGAACGCCACCTTTCCTCTATAAGCTCCACTCCGGGCAGTTTTAGGCCTTCTATGAGCTTTGCCTCTTCGTAGTTGAGCCTTCTTGCCAGGCGCTCCTCGACACGGTCTTTGCGCGCCGCTCTCATCATGAAGTCCTCCCTGTCTATGGTCGGCACCACCTCTATCAGCGTGAGATATATATCCTCCGGGTCTTTTATCTGGCTTGGTTTTATGGCAAGGATGTAGCCGATTCTTAAAGAGGCGGCAAAGCGCCTCTCCCCGTCTTTTGTTTCAAAGAAAATGGAGCCCCTGTTGTAGTAGTCGTATGTGGAGCGCACATACTGCCTGCTGGCCCTTGCCGAAAACTCTTCATTGGAAATAATCTGCAGAGCATAAAGGCGACCTATGGCCGCCAAAGAAAAAACAATCATGCATACAGCAATAAAAGTAATCCTACCGGAAGCTGTTTTTTTTCGCACCATCGTTTATACAGTCTAATTAGTGTTCAAAGAACCCACAAGGGCGGTAGCCACACCGGAACGGGATACAAAGACGGGGCTTTTCTTTTGCACCAGGCCAAACTCCCTCGCCATCTCAAGGCTTATACCGCTTACTCCGGCCGTATAAACGGACTCAAGCTGGCCCACGTCGTTGCCAAGGCTTCTTATCTCAACCTCCACCGCTTCGCGCAAAGCGGTATGACGAGCTATGGAATTTATGGAAAATACATACACGGCAACAGACAAAGCCATGAGCCCTATGAGCATATAGGGTGTCAGGCGAAACAGCTTCAAGGATAGTACTGATGTTTTCATGTCAATGTAATTTTTGAAAAACTCTTAATTTTGCACTGCGCGAACGCGGATTCTTTAATATTTCTTCCCTAGCGGCGGTGATAACTTTTTTGTTGACCCTTTTGCCCAAGCCTTCTTTCTCCCATCCTGCAAACATCTCTTTTACCAGGCGGTCTTCCAAAGAGTGAAAGGTGATGACCGCTATTCTGCCCTCAAAAGACAAAACCTTGAGCGCTTTGGGCAAGGCTTCTTCCACCGCTCCAAGCTCGTCATTTACGGCGATTCTCAAAGCCTGGAAGGTCTTTGTGGCCGGATGGGTTTTCTTTTTTGAATACCAGGCGGGAGTGGATGCTTTTATGACTTCAACCAGTTCAAAGGTGGTTGATATAACCCCATCCCTTCTCCTCTCCACAATTCCGCGAGCTATCTGCCTTGCGAAACCCTCTTCTCCATAACGCTCCAGGATGCCTCTGAGTTCGTCTTCGCTACGGAGATTGACGATATCCATGGCCGTCTCTTCTCCGTCTCCCATGTTCATAAGAAGCGGCTCGTCCCGAAGAAAAGAAAATCCCCTTCCGGACACCTCAAGCTGGTCCGACGAGAAGCCCAGGTCAAAGAGCGCAGCATCAACTGTGTCCATTTGGCTTTTCTTCAGGACTTCGTCAAGGTTTCTGAAATTGGTTTTTTGAACCTCCACCAAGACAGAAGAACTCTCAAAACGCTTTTTCAGCCTCTCCACCGCCTCTTTGTCCCGGTCAAGGATAAGAAGCCTGCCGCCAGGATAAATGCCCTTGGCAATAAGCTCGGAGTGCCCTCCTCCCCCGCCGGTAGCATCCAAAACACTCATTCCGGGCCGGAGTCCCAGGGCTTCTATTGTTTCTTTTGAAAGAACTGGTATGTGTACAGTCACAGCAAAGTTTTAGAGAGCGCCCACTCCCCCAAGCTTCTCGGCCATGGCTTCGGCCTGCTTGAGAGCCGCCCTTTTGTGCTCCGCCCAATCTTTCTCATTCCACACCTCCACCCTGTCGTACACGCCCACAAAAACCACTTTGTTTTTCAGAGCCGCGTGTTCGCGCAGGAAGTCGGGAATAAGAATGCGCCCCGCACTGTCCACCTCTATTTCAGATGCGCCGCCAAACATCGTTCTTGCGAACTGGCGGTTGTCGGCCTGGCCGAAGCCAAGACCTCCAATCTTCTCCGAGATAGTGTTCCATGCCTTCATGGGAAAAATCCACAGGCAGTTGTCCAGGCCTATGGTTGCCACAAACTTTGCGCCGACTTCTTTGCGGAACTTCGATGGCAGCGAGATTCGCTTTTTGTCGTCTAACGCATGTGTGTATTCTCCTATCAGCATGGTGTTCAAGCAGGTATGCCACTTCATCCCACTTGGGTACTATTGTACACCACCCCGCCCCACTTTATGTAAATAATTATCCACAGTTCCCCATGCCAAAAAAGAAGGGCGGAAGGAGCTGTATCAGCTTCCTTCCGCCACTATTTCTTCCAGGAACACAAGCACGCTTGCCCTGTCCTGGAGCTCTCCGGTCGAAAGAAACGGAATACGGCTAAACTTCCGTTTCTGCCCAACCGCCACCACCCCGCGCCCAAGAGCATGCATCTCAACGGCAAAAATGAGGCCGTCAGAATACTTGCCCAAAGCGCCGCACAAATACAGGTCAAATTGCCTGTCTTTGCTTTTGCGGTGCGCCTCCTCCACAGTCTCGCATTGCACAAGCTCGTGGCCTGTGCCCTCAAAGACGCGGGCTACAGCCGCGCGAATCTGAGGATTTTCCTCAAGATGCAAAAACGCGGGCATTGGCCCCTCCGGAAGAGGTTAATTGGTGCTTCTCCTCTAAGTATATCACACTATCGCCCATTTTGCAAGAAAAACAGCAATAAATGGCCCAAGTTAGCTCTTTTATCTCCCTTCACCGTTTGACGTCTCCTTAGGCACTTTTGCCCCGCGAAAAATGAAGTGCCCCGCCGACCGGACTTCTTCCTCCGACATGGATTCCTGAGGAAAACTGCCTCTCGGTATTCTCATTACTATATATTTTATGTCCTCACGCCTTATTTCTCCCGACACATGCCGGCAAAGGGTTTTTCGCAGATTTGTATCCCGCAAATCAAAATCATTATCATCTATCTCGGAAACCTCCAAGTGGTCAGAAGTAAACCCGATCATTGATTTAAGATTAAGTCCCACCATCAGCCGCACCGGCCCCACGGCATCGGCTTCCGCCATGGCTATCCTTAGCCCTTCGGGATCCGCGGATACGGAATTTGCATAGTGCATATCACTGGAACCAACCTCGATAGGCTTATCTGCAGCCAGGCATTCAATTACCCTGGAAGCCGCTTCCACCCTGGCAAGCAAATTTTCTTTCTGCATTTCCTGATAAAGACGGGTTACATCGGCAGACATTTCAAGATTGATATCGGAAGATAAATGTTCCAGAAGCTCTTTGATGAGTTCCCTGGACTGCTTTGCAAACTCCTCTTTGGGGAGCGAGTCATCAATGGACTCCATTCTCTTTACAACTTCCAAAAGAACAGGAACCCCCTGTTCTTGGGTATTTTCTACTCGCTCTTTGGGTACACCTTCCATGTTATTCCCTGCTTTTAGGCCTCAAGGTCGGAAACAAAATAACTTCTTTGATGCTCCTGGTGTCGGTGAGAAGCATCACCAGACGATCAATGCCGACACCCACTCCTCCGGCCGGAGGGATGCCGTGCTCCATGGCTTCCAAAAACTCTTCGTCAATGGGCTGGGCCTCTTTGTCTCCCCCGTCTTTGTTTTTCTCCTGGTATTCAAAACGAGCCCTTTGATCTATGGGGTCATTCAGTTCGGAAAAGGCCTTTACCAGCTCAATGCCACCAACCACAAGCTGAAAAGCATCCACGATTTTGGGATTGTCTTCCGTCTTTTTGGCCAATGGCAGATAGCCAACCGGGTAGCCCACGATAAAGGTCGGCTGGATAATTTTTGGGCGTATGATTTTTTTGTAAATGCTGTCCAGAATCTTTTCCAAGCTGTCGGACGGCTCCACTTTCACATCCAGACGCGTAGCAACAATGGCCGCCTCGTCTCTTGATAGCTCCTCCGGATTTGGGATGAGCGCATGGCGCCTCAAGAGTTCAAAGAAACTCACTACCTCAAACTTCGGTTTGAAATCAACCGTTTCTCCGTTCCATGAGAAAGAGAGTTTGCCGTGCACGCTTTTTGCCAGAGACTTCATCATCTTTTCCACAAAAGCCATCTGCCTGGAAGCATCGCTGTATGCCTCATAAAACTCAAGCATGGTGAACTCAGGGTTGTGGGTGGTATCAATGCCCTCGTTGCGGAAGTCGCGCGCGATTTCATACACCTTGGGGAATCCGGCTCCAAGCAGGCGCTTGAGATAAAGCTCGTCGGAGATCCTAAGGTACAGGTCGGTATCTAGAGCGTTGTGGTGCGTTACAAAAGGCTCTGCGGAAGCGCCGCCATAAAGGGGCTGAAGAGCCGGAGTCTCCACCTCCAAATAACCCGCTTCATCCAAAATGGAGCGTATCTGCGTAATAATGCGCGAACGGATAATGAAGCGCTCCTTCACGTCTTCGTTCATCAAGATATCAAGATACCTGCGGCGGAAACGCTCCTCCACATCCTGAAGACCGTGCCATTTTTCGGGCATGGGCCTTAGAGACTTTGCAAGCATTCTCCAGCTTTCCACCAAAATACTTTTCTCTTTTCTCTTGGTAAGAAAGAGCGGGCCTTTGAGCTCCACAAAATCGCCCATATCAACGGTGTTTACGAAGAGATCAAAATCCTCATCGCTTATCTTCTCGCCTTTGCGAAGCATCCCCTGAAAGACGGCAGTGCCGTCCGAAAAAGAAACGAAAGCGATTTTCCCCTGCGGGCGCAAAGAAAGCACTCTTCCCACCAGGTGAAGCGGCTTTTTGGATTTGAGGAGAGTGCTGAAGTTTTTTATGACCTCAACCAAATCCTTGTCTTTTTTGGCCGATACCGGAAAAGGGTTAATACCCGCCTCTTCAAGCGAAGCGAGTTTCTTCAGTCTTTCCTCCCTGATTTCTTCTATGGAAGCCACGATAAAGCTTTTGGGACGATACCCCAAAAGCGGCATATCGAACCCAAGATTATGCTGTTAAGCTATCTTCTGAACTATGTACTCCATCTTACCAGACGGGGTCATAAATGAGAATGTCTCTCCCTTGGTCTTGCCAAGCACGGCAATGCCCAGAGGCGACTTGATGGAGATCTTGCCTGAAGCGGGATCAGACTCTTCGGGGGAAACCAAAGTGTATGTGCGGGAATCTTTGTCCCCTTCTCTTTGCAAAGTAACGGAAGAACCGACAGATGCATGCTTGGTGTCGTGCGAAGAGAGAATGACTGCGGTTTTTAGAATCTGCTCTATTCTTGCGATGCGGTCTTCCACTGCGGCCTGGGTATCGCGCGCTTCATGGTATTCGGCGTTTTCCGAAAGGTCGCCCAGGGACTTGGCGTACTCCAGGCTTTCGGCCACTTCCTTGCGCCTGACATGCACGAGGTTATCAAGCTCTTTTACAAGCTCCTCGTGCTTCTCTTTGGTCAAATAGGTTGTTTCGTCTTTCATGTTCTATATACAGGGTTGAGTATTGTACACAGCCACCATGCCCAGTCAATGCCGCAAACTGCGGATAGCAAATGAGGCCTCTAAACAGCCATTATTCCAGGTAGTGCGGCGTGTGGATTGTCATCCACTCAAGCACGCCACGGAAAGCGGCGCTTGACCCGACAAGGTTGGTGGCGGAACCGTTTTCAAGCAAAACCGCAAAAGAAAACCGAGGATTATCATACGGAAAAAATCCCACCACCCAGGAGTTTACCGACTGCTTGATGGAGCCAAGCTCCGCCGTGCCGGTCTTTCCCGCAACCTTGACGGAGGGCATATTGAGGCCCGCGGCGGTACCCGACAAAACCGCTTCCCTCATGCCCTCAAGCACCACTTGCCTGTTTGCCTCTTCAATATCTATTTCTTCCGCGCGCCTGTCCGCGCTTTTGCCCTTTCTTCTGTCTTCGTCCCACACGGCTTTGTTGCGTCCGTCCTGCGTCAGTATTGTCGGGCGCACCAGAGAACCGCCGTTTGCAAGAACGCCTATGGCGCGGGCCGACTGCAAAGGCGTTACCTGAAAACCGTACTGCCCGATGGAGCTGTTATACGTGTCTCCAAGGCGCCAGACCGACTCTCCAAAAGTAGCCTCCTTCCACTCAGGACTTGGCACCACCCCGACAGCCTCTCCTTCCATTTCAATACCGGTCTTTGCCCCAAAACCGAAAGCTTTCATGTACTTCTCTATGTTTGATATGCCGAGCCCCGGCTG
>CAZKKF010000005.1:0-5794 GCA_964553285.1 uncultured Candidatus Saccharibacteria bacterium
CCCCTTGCCTCCGTGCTTGTCCTGCTCTATCTCCACTTTATCGCCCACCAGCACCTTGATTCTATACATGCGCATCTTGCCGGAAAGGTAGGCAATGGTCTGCCCCCCGCCTCCATCAAGCTCAATACGAAACATGGTATTGGGCAGAGCCTCGGTAACCATTCCTGTTAGCAGTTTTTTGTCTGGATTTATATTAGCCATAGATTGTTCAATGGCTATCTTATCTTGGCTCTATGACTATGTCTATACGCTTTGGGTTGTCGGGAATACTTTTCTTCCACATGGGGCTTACCAAGACCCTGGCCGAATCTATCTCGGCTATGGGAGCAATGGCCACCGTGATAGCGCCTTTGCCCACGCCAAGCAATGCCTCTCTTACGGCCTCCTGGTTTACATTACCCACGAGCACCGGATTGCCGGAAACAGAGAAGCCAAAAGACTGATCAGATGCGGGATTGAAGTCTTGATCTTCAACAATGAGCTCAAACTCGCCTTCGTTTTCAATAGTCAGATTTATATTTGATATTGAGCTGTTTAGATTGCCGGCCAAAAATGCGGCCAGAGCCTGTTTGGAGACAGCAACGGCATGCATGGTGCCACGCTCATTCAGCCTCACGGTGTTTCCCCTGGCTTCTGTTTGGGGTAATGATTCATATCCCATGAATATGGAATCTCTGACAAGGAAGTATCCTTCCGGCACCTGGCCGAGTATCTGGCTCTCCAGGTTTGAAAATATTTGCCCCTGCATGGTGGACCTTGCAGACTCAAGCTCGCTTGGAGCAACCACACGCACGGTGCCCATAAAACCCTCGGCCATTGCGGTCTTTGATCTGGCATACATTGTGGTGTACCTTGGGTCGCCCTCAAAACCGGGAATAGTGAAGTCCTTAAGACCTATGTTGTACTTTTCACCGGGCTCATCGGCATATACAACGGCCTCTATACTTCCGGGCACCACTTCCCCGTCAACAGTCTTGCGGCCGGGCACCACCACCGACTCGTCTATTCTGTATATAAGACCTTCCGGAGTTTCAAAACGAGTGTTTCTGATGAGTCGCTGGTCTTCGGACGAATGGTTGTTATATATAACAATAGTACCGTGTGATTTTCTCTCCACCATTTCCTCTCCGGTTGCCGTTACAGACACATTTGCCTCGCCGGACACAGACACCACCTCAAAAGGCAGTGCCCCTGCCGCGCCGCTTCTCTCCGCTCTAAACTGCTGATTGGTGGATATAGCATCTCTCTTTGGGGTGATAAATACTTCCGCATTGGCACCCAAAGTCATTACCACAAAAGAAGCCAGGACAACGCCAACCGCAAGGAGAGAATATTTTATATAGGTTTTCTTTCTTCTGGCGGCCTTGTATCTGTTGGCGGAAGCATCAAAAGAAGGAGCCTCCGGCACGCCCGCAACGGGGTTGGTGGTAAAAGGTATGTGATCATCTGGAGCTTCTTCCACAACACGAGCGCTACTCCTGCGGGGAGGGGGGGTGGGCGTGGGGGCGGAAGCGGCAACTGGTTTTTTCCTGTGCGGAGGAATAGGAATATTTCTTATAGATCTTCTCTCGGGCGGCACAATGTCTTGAAATGTTTTCTTTGCCATAGGTGCTTACTATTGTAACCTAAAAAATCACCGGCATCTATTTTAACACTGCTTTGATTCTTCTTACACCCTGGGATACAGCTTCTTCTTTGGCTATTTCAAACACGCCAAGCTCTGATGTGTTTGAAACATGCGGCCCGCCGCAAAACTCTTTTGAATATGCACTGTCCATGTCACTGCCGATAAAATAAACACTTACCTCGTCCGGATATTTTTCTTCAAAAAAGTGCAGTGCTCCGGTTTTCTCCGCCTCCTCTCGCGGCAAGACTGCCCTATTTACGGGTAGAGCTTCTTTTATCTTTTGGTTGACCAGGTTTTCAACAGACTTTTTTTCTTCGTCCGTCATCTTGCGCGAAAAAGCAAAATCAAAACGCAACCTCTCCGGCGTAATATTGCTTCCCTTCTGCTGTACTTCAGGCCCCAGGATATCTCTTAGTGCCTGATGCAGAAGATGCGTTGCGGTGTGGTACTTCACGCTCATCTCGCTCGTATCCGCAAGGCCTCCCTTAAACTTCTGTTCGGCTCCGGCACGGGAGACTTCCTGATGTCGCTTAAAATCTTCTTCAAATTTTAATCTATCAATGCCAATACCCTTATCGCGTGCAATTTCCTCTGTCAGTTCAATGGGAAAACCGTACGAAGTAAAGAGAACAAAAGGGTCCACGCCTTTTTCAAACTGCTTCAAGCCGCTCTCAAGGGTTTCTTCAAACTTTTTCTTTTCCTCTGCAAAAACAGGCGAATCAATGCTTAGCGATAAGTTTTTGGTATGAACATACATAAGAGCGCGGCGTATCAGACGGCGCAATATATAACCCTGGTCTTTGTTGGATGGCACCAGGCCATCTGATATAAGAGCCTTGATAGCGCGTGAGTGGTCTGCGATGATGCGCTCCTCCCGAGTCTTTTCATTATTAAATAAATCCGTCTCATACACGTTATCTTTTCCCTGCACTTGCACCATAAGCCTCTCAAGTCCCATGCCGGTATCAATGCCCATAACAGGAAGCTTGGAAAGAGTAGCCTTGCCTTGATTCAGCTCTTCCCTTGAGCCATCACAAAAGTATTCATTAAAAACTATGTTCCATATTTCTACATCTTCGCCGTTTGCGTTTTTGCAATAAATCTCCGTAGTCGGTCCGCATGGCCCCGAAGTGCCTGTCGGCCCCCAGAACACATCCTCGCCATCTTCTCTTACATCCGATACGCCCAGTTTCTCCCAGACTTTTTTTGATTCCTCGTCTTTTGGCACGTTCTCGCTTCCCTTGTAGAAAGTGACATAGGAAATTTTCAGGCCAAGCTCCTTGGTAATGAAGTCATGCGCATAGGTGATAGCTTCTTCCCGTCCATACCCGCCAAAGGAGAAGTTACCAAGCATTTCAAAAAAAGTAAGGTGGGTATCATCCCCCACTTCTTCAATATCCGAAGTGCGAATACAGCGCTGAGCGGAAACAACATTCTTTGAGCCGAAATCCTTTTCCGCATCTTTTTCTCCGGTGTAATAGGGTTTGAACTGCTGCATGCCTGCAGTGGTAAAAAGCACCGAGGAATCCTCTGCCGGCACAAGCGAAGCCGAAGGCACCGCCTTGTGTCCCCTTTCCTCAAAAAAACTTAAGAATTTTTGCCTTACTTCCTGGGATGTCATGATTTTGGCTTAAAGTGTAAACTGCCCGTTTTTGTATATCACTTTGCTTTTGCCGTTTGGAAGATAGGCGGTTACAGTGCGCGGGGCGGTAGAGATAATGTCGGTGTGTACCGAAGAATCGTTATAGCCCAGCTTCTCCCACTCTGCTTTGGATACTTTACCTGGATCTCCCGTATAACAGTCGTGATACGAGCTACCCAGCGCAATGTGGGTATTGCCATGTACGCCTCCTATATTCTCATCATACAAAGTTTCAGCCATAAACCTGGTAATGCGAGAAAATCTTTTGTCGGTCAGAGAATACTCTCCAACCTTGTCGGCATTTTTTGTTGCAATCATGGCCTTAAGCACTCTCTCGTTCTTTCTGGCTTTGCTCTTTATCACTCGCCCATCTTCAAACCAAAGCTCTATTCCCTCTATAAGTGAACCATACCGGTATAGTGGTTGATTGAAACGTATCCAGCCGTTCGTACCCCGCCAATCCGGAGAAGTGAATATTTCAAAGCTTGGAATATTTCTGCCCGTACCACCATTCCAGGCTCTCTTCTCACCTATTTTTATCCAGAGATCTGCATCGGGCCCTTCAACATGAAGACGATCAATTTTTAGTTTGTTCAATTTTTGCCTGTACTTCTCAATGCCATCGGCCACTTTTTTCCACTCCTTTATTGGATCTTTTTTGTCCAAGAAACAAGCTTTGATTATCTGATCCCAGTATTCCTTTTCGTTCATCTTGGCTTCTTTCGCCATGGCCTTGGTACCATATAGACCCAATGTCCAGGTGAAATTGCCTTTGTTTTCTTTTTCGTTCCTCCAGTCGTTTGCAGGCTTCCACGCCTCGCCTCTTATCATCATTTTTTTCGGATCAACCCCTTTCATGGCACTCTTGTCGGTCTCCGCGATGATGAAGATGGAGTGATCAATATCTTCAATCTGACCTCGAATGAGCCTGTCTGGAAAATGCTTCAACTGATCTTCATTTGCAAGAAGAAAGAAGTCTTTGCTTTTGAAAAACTTGTCATCGCTAGGCAGAAGGCGGCCTATGGTATGTCCTCCGCTTCTCCAAATAGCTTTCAGTATTTCCACATACAAGGGCTTTGCCACCTCCGGCACCTGTACCAGTACCGTGTCGTTTTTCTTTATACCGGAGCCGCCTATGCGCGCACCGCCGCCCAGAGCAAAGTTCACCAGTACCTTGGCGTAGTTTTCCAATATTTTCTTTGGTGGTATATACGTCATAGCGTAAATATATCAGAAAATCTCGGTTATATCCTAAAAACCCTTAAGCACCTTAAAATCTTCAATCAAAACAGGTTTTTGGGACTGGGTATAAATGGCAACGGCCGGATGGTAGAGGGGCACTATGGTGATGGGGCCGTAGGGAGCCTTGGCGGGGATGGTCTTGCCATGAAGAGCGGATATGGACATAGTGTGCTCCGGGCAATCAAACTTGTTCAAAATATATGACATGGAAAATCGGCCAAGGGTCGCAAGCACGACGGGTCTGACGATTTCCAATTGCCTGTCAAGATACGGCCCATAAGAGGATATCTCTTCGGGCATGGGATCCCGATTGCTAGGCGGGCGGTCTTTGACGATGTTGGTGATGTACACGTCCTCCCTATTGATATCTATGGAGGCTAGCAGTTCATCCAAAATCTTGCCGGCACGGCCAACAAAAGGCTTGCCTGTCATGGCTTCGTTTTTGCCCGGAGCTTCCCCTACAAACATGATTTTTGCAAAGTGGCTCCCGCTCCCAATAACCGGAAGCTGTTTGGTGGAAGTACGTTCTTTGTAAAGAGGCAGTTTGTCATTGGCCACTATCTCATCCCTTATGGCCTTGAGCATGTCAAACCTCTCCTGCTTTTCTTCTTCGCTAATCATATTTATGAAAAGAGTGAATCCGCCTTTGGCGCAGGCGCGTCTTTCTTGCCTGCGTCTTTTCCGGAAGCGCTCTCCTTGGCCGCAGTCTCGGCTCTTGCCGCAGAGTATGCGCAAAAATCGCACTCGGAAGAAGGCTTGGGCATTTTTTCTTTCGTGAGGCACTTATTCATCTTCATCAGCGTATCCGGCACCCAGGAATAATCCCCGTCGTAAGGAAGCAGGGTTATATCAAACTCCAGCTTGCCGTCCAGGGCCTCTTTATCCGCCCGTCCGTTTACATAGACGAAGTATCCCCTGTTTGAGATGGGGAAGCCAGCTTCTTTGAAAAGCCACTGGTACACCTCCATCTGCCTCTTGTATTGATTCTTCCACTCCTCGTCCAGAGTAGGGGTTTCGCTTTTTGCCGTAGCTTTGTAGTCCACCACTATGTATTGCCCGTCTGCGCCAAGCCACACGTCGTCCACGCCGCCGCGAACAAAAAAACCGCTCTCTTTGTGCATAGACGAAATACCGCGGCGCAGAGCATCGCGCCATTCATCCATCCTATCGTGAGAGAGAGGTACGGCATCCACGCCATAGCTTTCTATCAAAGGATGCCTGGTCTGCTTCACCCTGTGCACGTCAAACTCTTTCTTGAGCAGAGTATCCACTGCGTTGTTGAG